>JALZUL010000244.1 GCA_023301665.1 Ascidiaceihabitans sp. | reverse complement strand
GACAAAATAGGCAGACATCACAACAGACATCTCAAAAGTGCCGAAATTTTCGATCTGACCGCGAACACCCAGCAACGTGCTTTGCATCCCGTTGCCTACCATAAGCAGACCCATACCAAGCAAAAGCGCCCATGCACTGGAAAGAACTTGTAACATCACGGTGCTCCACGTGAGAAATCTATAATAATTCCCCAAGTGACAGTTCTTGTTTGAGTCGTCACAGCCAGAGACGACATACCATAGGTCGTATTCGTCGCCTCAGCGCAATCCCGCCTACTGCTTGTTCTGATCGGGGATCAAAAGCGATGAGTCGCCGTAAGAGAAAAAACGGTAGTTCTGTTCAATCGCATGGGCATAGATTTCACGCAGTTTTTCTTGGCCCATCAAGGCTGAGACCAACATCATCAACGTTGATTTCGGCAAATGAAAATTGGTCATCAACGCGTCAGTCACGTGGAATGTGAAACCGGGGTATATAAAAATATCCGTGTCCCCTTCCCACGCTTCAATCTGCCCGCCACGCGCTGCGGTTTCAATCAACCGCAAAGCTGTGGTTCCCACTGGGATCACACGCCCGCCAGCGGCCTTGGTCGCTGTGATCTCATGCGCGGCCTTTGCGCTTACACGCCCCCACTCCGCATGCATTTTATGCGTCAAGACATCGTCAACCTTAACCGGCAGGAACGTTCCAGCCCCCACATGCAGGGTCACATGGCTAAATTCCACGCCCATGGCTGCCAGCTCATCCAGCAATGCTTGGTCAAAGTGGAGCGACGCAGTTGGTGCTGCAACAGCCCCTGAGTGTTCAGCAAAGACAGTTTGATAATCGTGGTGATCTTGCGCGTCCGCCGGTCGCTTGGCGGCAATATAAGGTGGCAAAGGCATCGCGCCTGCCTGTGCAAGGGCCGCTTCAAACGCGTCCCCCTCCAGATTGAACCGTAGGTGGCCCTGACCATCCGCAACACCGTCGAGCATCGCTGAAAGGCCGGCACCAAATTCGACCGTTTCGCCTAGCTTTACCTTCTTTAAGGGTTTGAGCAGCGCCGCCCATGTGCCATCCGCTTTTGGTTCGAGCAACGTCACCTCGATGCGCGCCTCTGTCAGACCTTGCGCCGACGTGCGTGCCCGCGTGCCAGACAGGCGTGCAGGAATAACCTTGGTGTCGTTTAAAACAAGGCGATCTCCAGCCCTTAGCCATTGCCCTAGATCGTGCACCTGCGCATCGGTTATTTGCGCCTCATGCGCCACGAGCAAACGCGCCGATGTACGCGGCACCGCTGGACGCGTCGCGATAAGCTCTTCGGGAAGGTCAAAATCAAAGTCAGAAAGTTGCATGGAACGCGCTTTACAGTTCCGCGCAAAGATCGGCAAGCTTAGCGTTCGTCCCCGCTCAGAACTCCGCTTCTTTTAAAATTGTCTTTGGCGCTTGTGCCTTCTTTGATTTCTTCAGGTTCTGACTGAAAGGCTCTTGGTTGGGTGCCCGAAGGGGCAATCGCCCCCTCGACCTCTGGTAGCTTTGGGGCTGGGGCACGGAAGATCTCGCGGAACATTCCGGGCGTAAAGACTGACAACGGGTTAACGCTGACCTTGGGGGCCGAAGCAGAACCACGCAGCCCATAACTAAAGCCAACCAACCCCTCACCTTTACGCGTTAAAATACTGCCAATTCCGTTCAGGAAAAACAGCGGTGAAACAACGCCTTGCATATCCAAAGTCCCATCTGTGACCGAATAAACCCCGTCCATCGAAATACCCATCGACGGGCCAATCGCGCTGGCTTTGGTCAATGTCATAGTCGATGGTGTCAAACGAAAGGACGCCTCCACTTCGTTGAAGTGAATGCCTGAGCCATCCAACTGTTCAAGCAATCCTACGATACTCAACCCATTCAAAAGCGCGGCAATCGCCGGCGCGTCCTTTACCCGAGTATCTTTGACCCGCAGTGTGCCATCAAAGGCACCGCCCTTGCCCACCGGCAAAAGCGTCAATGTCAGATCACCCTGTCTCGCCTGTTTCAAAACGCCTGCCGACGCAAAAACGCCCCCTGCATTGTTTGACGTTATTTTCACCGCAGAGCGTCCGTTTTGCGGTACAATCTGGCCTTGGATTTCAGCGCCATCATTCAACTTTGCTGTAAAGCGCCCATCCAATCCTGCTTTCGTCGTAAAGGCACCGCGCATGTCTGTTAGAGCCAAGGAATCTGTGATCTGCAAACGATCCAGACGTAAATTCATCGGTCCACCTTCGCCGCCGCCTTGACCGCCGCCTTGGCCGAACTCTGCCGTGCGAAGATCAAGCGTGCCACTGGCGACATCGATCTTCATCGGAGCATTGCGCCCTTGCCCTGTTAACGTGACTGGTGCGCGCAACCAATTGCCAACAGTGACGCGGCTAAAGGTTGCTTTATCCAACCCGCCGTTGGCGCTGGTGGTTATCGTGCCACGTGCAGTCAGCCCCGGGGCATCTAAAACCAAATCGTCGACGACAGGACGCGCGCCCAATCGACCTGTGAGGCTGAGATTGCCCACAGAATTTGCAGATTTGCCCCAACCCAATGCAGGCACGCGCATCTGAACCCCGCGTAAATTTGACGACAAGGTAATTGCCGGTGGTGCATTTTTCGCCAGCTGTAAGGTCAACGCCGCTTGTCCAGCCCCACTCACGGTACCGCTTGGCAAACCGATATTGAATTCATCGATAAGGCGCTCGGACAGTTCGATGGTCCCCTCAACAACACTGTTGCCCCCCTGACCTGATCCAATTTTTTGCGACCAAGCGGCATCAAATGGCACCGCGCCAATCCGGCCTTTGCCCCAAATACGCACATTTGAGTTGTCTGCCTCAATCTGCATCGCCTCTGACGCAATGCTTTTATCAGGAACCAAACCGTCAGCTTTGAGCGCCAATAAATCCCCTTTGGCGCTGTATTTCACCTCGGCGAAAGTGAGCCCTGTTTTGAAAGGGATCGTGATCTGGCCTGTAAGTTCAGCGCGCCCATCGGCCAGCGTCACTGGTAAACCGGCTTTATCCATCACTTCCAGTTTTGGCTGATTGAGCAATGAAAGCGCGGCTGTGATTGTGCTTTTGGTCGCCAGCTCGACCTCGCCCCTTACGTTTCCCTTGTCGGTGACATCAGGGATAATGAACGCAGAACCAGAAACATCGACGATACCACCTTGCGGCGCGGTGACCTGACCGGAATTGACCGCTGCAACAAACCGGTTGGACAGCATATTGGCCTGCCCCTGCGCATTGGTAATCGGAGGCATGTCCTTCAAAAACTGAACAACGGCATCGTCAAAATTGAAACTAAAGAAGGTATTGATTTTTTGATTGTCCCCCCCCCGTAAGGCGAGATCAAGATCATAGAGTTTACCGCTCTTGATGTTGTTAAATATCCAATTTCGCGTTGGTGGAGCAGCCTCTTCAGGCCACAACGCCATCAGCCGATCCAGATCAAGGCCATCAAGCTTGCCATTGGCACCAAATTTCCAACCCGCGTCATCCACGCTAAGGTTACCATCCAACTGTAATGTTTGCCCTTGATCGACAACCTGTGCACGTCCAACTTTAAAATTGAACGGATCAAGCTTGAGTTGAAAATCCATCTCAGCACCGTCAAACCCGACTGGGTCGTCGTACAGCCCATTGGGGTTAACGACAAATGCTGGCAGCTTGAACTGCCCGACCAATTCATCCAGCACCCCGCGTTCCAACCCGACCAGAGACGCCTGACCATCCGTGCTTGCAGTGATCCACTTGCTCACAACCGACAGTTCGTCAAAATCGATGATCTGAGTATCCGGCCGGTAGGTAAAATAGCTACGCGCTGATGAAAACGGGATGGGTTTTGCCGCCTCAGACGGCTGCACCGCGCCCTCCCCAATCTGCAAAGTCGCGTTCAGCGGCGTGAGTGTGCCATCCGCCGAGACCCCGCTGCGCAACGCCCCAGAGATCGGCGCACGTAAAACGCTGAGCCAAGACAGCGCTGGGCTTTGCAATGCGATATCCTGGGCTGCAATGTCCGAAATATTTAGGCCGAACTCTGCCTGCGCATCCCCGATAGCACTGGTATAATTGGCTTCAAGGGTTGCGACCTCAGTCCCCCCGCCTAAAACAGCCAAATCCGCGGAAAGGGCCAGATCATTGCCGTCATGGTTTAAACGCAACCGGCCCCCATCGACGACCCAAACCCGTTCTGATTGGGAATCTTCGTAACGAAGGGTTAACGATTGCACTTCTGCTGAGGCCAATTCATCAAGTTCGGGCAGCTCAAAGGCGGCATCCAACTGCTCGATCAATTCCAACAAGCTTCCAGCTTTTCGGGATGGGGCAGCAAGCGCCGAGCCACCGCGCAGTGAAATTTTGCCATCCATATCGCGCAACAATGTGGCGAACACGCCTGACACGACAATCGATTTAGGGTTCACCTGACCACTGAGCAAAGGGCGCATCGCAAACTGGACATCGGCCTCGGAAAAGCCAACGATTTCTTCGCCGCTTGCATTGCTGACGACCACATTGCGCACCCGTGCTTGCGGCTGCCAACCCTGATTAAGAATGAAATCCAACTCGCCAAAACTGACGCTCACATCCTCTGAAACGTCATTAAGCTGTTGCTCTACCTTGTCGCGCAACCATGTCGGGGCGGCAATCGGGCGGTCAATCGCGCCCAAAATTGCAAAGCACAGCACCAAAGCCATGATCACGCAAACCGTAAAACACCAAAACCCGAACCAACGCAAAAAGCTGCGTTTCTTTCGTGGCTGAACTGTCTCTGTTTCCTCGGTGCTCATGTCTTTATTCTTGTCCGGCGCGTGCTAGTATGAAAGGCAGACTTAAATTTGCCATACCTGATGAGGATCAAATGATCGAAGTTTCCGCACTTGCCCCTAATTTTACGTTACCACAAGACGGTGGCAAAGATGTGGCTTTGTCCGAATTGCGGGGATCCGCTGTCGTTTTATTCTTTTACCCCCGTGATGATACGCCAGGGTGTACCAAGGAATCCATTGGATTTTCTGAAAGTTTGCAAGAGTTTGCCGATCTAGGTGCTCACGTTTTCGGGATCTCAAAGGACAGCCTCAAAAAACACGGTAAATTCACCGCCAAACACGACCTTACGGTGCCTTTGCTCTCTGATGAGCACGCGACAGTCTGCGAAGACTATGGCGTTTGGAAAGAAAAGAACATGTACGGCAAAACCTACATGGGGATCGAACGCACAACCGTATTGATTGGCGCAGACGGCACAATTTTGCAGATTTGGAACAAGGTAAAAGTACCAGGTCATGTTGATGCAGTTCTTGACGCCGTGAAATCATTATGAGCGCACCATTGATCCCATTGGCGCAGATGGCCGTCGAAGTATTGACCTGCGCGGATGGGCGCGAAAAGACGGCCCTTTCCCACAAACACGCAGCAGCTTGGCGGGCAGCCCGCGCTGATGGAGCCGCACCCGAAGTTGGCCATGCCGCCCCTCCCATGGACCCTGCCCGCCCTGCGACGCCAGAACTGTTGCCCCCACGCGATGTCCCACAGCGCAAGCCGGGTACGGAACTGGGCCGGATTGCGCTCCTTCATGCCGTCGCACATATCGAATTGAACGCGGTAGACCTGCACTGGGACATTATCGCGCGCTTTTCACACATCCCGATGCCAATGGGGTTTTATGATGATTGGGTCAAAGCGGCCGATGAAGAATCCAAGCATTTCAACCTAATGGCTGATTGCCTAGAGGAGCTTGGCAGTCATTACGGCGCGTTGCCCGCCCATGCAGGCTTGTGGCAAGCAGCACAAGACACCGCGACTGATTTCATGGGCCGTTTGGCTGTTGTTCCCATGGTCCTTGAGGCCCGTGGCCTTGATGTGACGCCCAATATGATCAAGCTGTTCAAACAAGCCAAACAAACCAGCGCGGTTGCAGCTCTGGAAACGATCTATGCTGAAGAAGTGGCACATGTCGCCTATGGATCGAAGTGGTTCCATTTTATGTGTGGCCGCGAAAATCTTGATCCAAAAGATGCTTTTCATGGGTTGGTGCAGAAATACTTCCACGGCCAACTGCGCCCGCCGTTTAACGAAGAAAAGCGCGCCGAGGCTGGGATACCGCCTGATTTTTATTGGCCACTGGCGGTTTCAACCTGAAGTGAACAGCGCAACCCCATGAATTAGGCGGTTTTTTGCCAATTTATCACATTTAATGATCCTAAGTGCCATGTGCGGGACAAGAGGGTTGCTAGGACCCGCGGCACTGTTTATCCCAACTCCTTGTGACGAACTGGTTTGGGGACCTGCGTCTTAAATTGGGATGGGATAAAGGACGCGCCTCGTGCGAACACGTCTAGGACAAAAAATTCATGCGAAACTGGAAAGCATTTTTCCAGAGCGTCGCTTATTTCTGAAATCGGACACTGACACACGGTTTATCCGTTTGCGCCCTTCGATGCAGCTGATTGCTTTTTCGGGCAGCGCCTTATTGGTGGCTTGGGCGATCATAGCGACTGCGGTCATTTTGATGGACAGCATCGGCTCAGGTAACTTCCGAGAGCAAGCAAAACGCGACCAACGCAACTATCAAGCCCGCCTCAACGAGCTATCGTCCCAACGTGACAGCCGTGCCGAAGAAGCGCTGGCCGCGCAAAATCGGTTCAACGCCGCCCTCACCCAGATTTCGGTCATGCAATCAGAGTTGCTAGACAGCGAAACGCGCCGTCGTGAGCTCGAGACTGGCATTGAGGTCATCCAAAGCACACTGCGCGGAACCATGAAAGATCGTGAAGCCGCGCGCACGCAGCTTACTGCACTTCAAGATCAAGTATCCCATGGCGATGGTGGCGTGATTTCGGCCTCCGCTGGTGGTGGTGCCCCGATGGATTTTGTGGCCGATGCTTTGGCTAAAACAGCAGCCGAACGCGATAAGGTCGTGCGCGAAGCTGAAGATGCTTTCCTGCAAGCTGATTTGATGGCCGAAAAAATTCAGGTCATGCAAGAACAGAACGACCAGATCTTTCGCCAACTTGAAGAGGCCATGACCGTCTCTGTCGCCCCTTTGGATAAAATGTTCCGCGCAGCTGGCATGCCAACTGACCGTATCATCGAGCAAGTGCGTCGCGGCTATTCTGGTCAAGGCGGCCCGCTCACGCCATTGTCTTTCTCCACCCGTGGTGAAGAAGAATCATCTGCGGACACATTGCGCGCCAATCGTCTGATTAACCAAATGGACCGCCT
>JALZUL010000243.1 GCA_023301665.1 Ascidiaceihabitans sp. | reverse complement strand
AGGTGTTTGATATAACGTTGGAAATACCATTCTCCGTCTTCCTTTTCCGAAGGTTTGGAAAGCGCCACAACACGCGCGTTGCGTGGGTTAAGGTTTTCGCGGAACCGTTTGATTGTGCCACCTTTGCCTGCGGCATCGCGGCCTTCAAAAACGATGGCAACACGCGCGCCGCTGTCTTTGACCCAAGCCTGCATTTTAACCAGCTCGATCTGTAGCGCCGCCAGCTTAGAATCGTAAACTTTGCGCGCCATTCGTTCAGAATGCGGATAACTTTGGCTTAGGATCTCGCCTTTTTCAGCCCGTTTGATCGCGTTTTGGATGTCTTTGGGGGCCAAGTCGTTAAAGAACGCGCTTATACCGCCGTCAAAGGGGAGGGTCATGGGGCGTTTCCTCTAATGTGACTGCCATTTACATCAATATGGGGTAGCTGAGCGATTAACGCAAACCTGCACGCGTCGCTGCGCGGTCAATTGCGTCAATAACCGCATCATGGGCCAAATGCTGGGGCATATGCCCCATGCCTTTGAGAACCACCAAATTTGCGTCTTTGACATCTTCGACCAGCCGCTCTGAGTGGATAAGGTGTGATACAACCGGATCAGCGTCACCGTGAACGATTTCAAGTGGCAGGTTCAGGGCCGTGTATTGCGGAACGATCGCGCGGATATCTTCCTTTAGGGTGTCCCGTTGGCGGGCATTTGCCATCAACGTGGCGGGGCGCAAGATCAACGGTGTTCCCAGATGTTCTGCGTATCCTTCCAATTCGTCCTGCGGTGTGAAAGCTGAGCGAACATTTTCGGCGACATATTCCCTGCTTACCCATGCTGATGCGAGGTGAGACAGGATAGGGCCAAAGAATGGATGGGCAAGATAGGCCGTGAGCGGCGCAAGCTCGCCCTCCCATGTATGTGTGGCACCCGCAATGGAGACAGCAGCAGCGATATTATCGGGTCGTGCGACGGCCCAAGCCATTGTTACAGAACCACCAAAGCTCTGGCCTGCGACGATTGGGCGTTCGGCACCAAGTGCAACGG
Source organism: Ascidiaceihabitans sp. (assembly GCA_023301665.1). GTDB lineage: Bacteria > Pseudomonadota > Alphaproteobacteria > Rhodobacterales > Rhodobacteraceae > Ascidiaceihabitans. The sequence goes on along the minus strand of JALZUL010000243.1, from coordinate 2,763 downwards.
AGGCTGAGGCAAGCAGGTGCGCTTGATCTGTGATCGAGACATCAAAGGGGGCCAATTGTGGCGTGTAGCCAAGCCCAGGCCGGTCAAAGATGATGACACGGTAGGACGTGGCCAGTTTTTGAGCCAAACCAAAGGTGAAATCACGCGCATTTCCAGATGCGCCATGGATCAGAACCAAATCAGGCCCTTGACCCATTTCAATGTAATGAACCGGATGGCCATCCACTTCGACAAAGTCGCCTTGAGCAGGGTACAGTTCGCTTACGCGTTTTTCGTTCTGCCCGACGCGCCAAAAGGTTACGGCGATGAACGCGATGACAACTGTACAAATGACCAAGAGCAACGTCTTAAACACCGATCTTATCCAAATCAAACGATGTCGTTTGGTAAATTGTGTTGATCCAGTTGCCGTAGAACAGGTGCGCATGGCTGCGCCAACGGTTCGTTGGAGCAAGAGACGGATCGTCATCAGGGTAGTAGTTGCTAGGGATATTGATTGGGACACCTTCGGCAACGTCACGATCGTATTCTTGCTTTAGAGTGCCATTGTCATATTCAAAGTGGCTGAAAATATAGAGGCCGCGGTTTTTTGGATCTTCGATCACACAAGGGCCAACGTCTTCACTGCCGACTAGGGTTCTGAGCCCATCGCTTGCGTCGATCTCTGATTGGCGAATTTCGGTCCAACGGCTCGTTGGAATGACGCAATCATCTGAAAAGCCTTGTAAAAACGGAGAGGTCGGATCGAGGTTTTGATGCCTAAAGCAGCCAAAGGCCTTGGCATCCAACATGTGTTTTTTGACGCCGTGGAAGTGGTTGATCAATGCCATGCCCCCCCAGCACACACCCAAAGTGGAATGTACGTTGGTTTGGGTCCAATCCATGACCTCGGTCAATTCGTCCCAATAATCAACGTCGTCAAATTCCAGATGCTCAATAGGGGCACCGGTGATGATGAGGCCATCGAACTTTTCATCCCGCACATCACAGAATGGGCGATAGAAGCTCTCCATGTGATCGGCGGCGGTGTTGCGCGATGTGTGATCTGACATGCGGATCAGGTTCAGATCAATCTGCAACGGGGTCGCGCCAATCAATCGAGCAAACTGGTTCTCGGTTTGGATTTTCTTGGGCATCAGGTTCAAAAGCCCAATCCGCAAGGGGCGGATGTCTTGGCGCGCGGCTGCGTCCTCGTCCATCACTGACACGCCTTCGCGCTTGAGCACGGAGTAGGCGGGTAAAGTGGCTGGAATCTTGATCGGCATTGTTTTCGTCCTGACGTGTATTGCTTTAGCGAAGATAACGATGCTCATCGCGCGTTTCCAGTGCCGTAAGGCGGGGAAAACGTCGCGCGCGTTCACATGATGCTGAGATAGATTTCAGTTCAGCTTCACATTCGTTCAATGGCTTTGGCGACGAGATCATCAAAATCGGTTGCGGATTTGAGGCTTGCAACCTCATCAGCGCTGACAGTTACACCCCATCGCGACATCGCCTCATAGCGCGGTTGGCGATGTGCCAGCGCACGTGCATAGGTCCAACGGACAAATGCATTTGGGTCAACTTTGTCGCCAATGATGTTGTTTTCGCTCAGGTATTCGCTCCAGCACTTGGCCAAAAAGGCGGGTTGGTAGGCCATTGGCTTTGGCGATTTATCAAAGCGGCGCACCAACTCGGCAGTATGCGCGTCGTCGCCTTTGATCCAAAGCGGTAGACATGTGGCACTGAGTGACGACATCAATTCATCGGTGTCATCCTGCGCTTCGACCCATTCGCAAATCGATCCGCCGGTGTCGCAGATAAAATGTGGGTATGCGTAAAGAGTTTGCCCACGATCCGCGAAATAGCCTGTGTCGTTGAGGGCTGCGATTTCTGCTGTCCGAAATTGGTCTTGGCGTGTGGTGTATTCCTCGATGCTGAGACCGCCCGCTTCGACATTCCCAGGCTTGCCCAGATAGGTTGAGACCGCACCAAGGTCATGGGTGTGCACGTTCGGCGCGAGGTAAATCGCGTCTTGGCGCAGCATTTCACGCAGATAGGGATGGCCCATCGCGGCTTTGATGCAGGAATTTACGATGTGTTCGCCCATATAGCGGGTGCCAATGCGGTAATCGATGCTGTAGTGAAACCAATCGCCAGTCTCGCGCAGGATCGTCGACATATGGGTTTTACCCAAACCTGACATGCCAAAGACCATAACCCGCTTATTGGGGGCCGCACGCCACGCGTCTGAGGTTGGGTAAAGCATTGGTTGATCCTGCAAAATTGGTGTTGCTTTGTCCTAAACTGCCATTGGAATTGGGTCAATCTTTGCGCGCTGTATCGGGCGAAGTAAACGTTTAACGTCGAATGGCTTTCCATGCGCGTCCATCAAGAATGATCAATCCCATGGCCAGCGTCGCAAACCCAAGATAGGCATTAGCGCCAAGGGTCTCATCTAAGAAAACCGCGCCAAGGGTGATGGCAACAGGGGCGACCAGCAATGTCACCAACATTAGATTTCCGCTGCCAGCCATCTCTAGAACGCGGTAATACAGCAGGTAAGCAAGCGCGGTTGCAATCACCGCGTAGTAGCCAATGGCCATAATCGTGCGCGGTTGCAGATCGAAACTTAATGGGCCCTCGACGAAAGTGACTAAGGGCAACATGATCACGGTTGCTCCGGTGAGCATTCCCGCAGCTGCGAGTTGTGGGGGCAAGCCAACCAACAGTTTGCGTGCCCAAACACCAGCAAACGCATAAGAGATCGTCCCCGCGATCACC
>JALZUL010000242.1 GCA_023301665.1 Ascidiaceihabitans sp. | reverse complement strand
CGCCAACAGTTCTCCAAGGTCCGCGCCACCAGCCTCGTTCTGACGTCCTGAGACGGTCAGAGGCAAAGCAATGTTATCCGCAACAGGCAGGTGATCAAGGAACTGAACGTTTTGATGAACAACACCAACTTTGCGGCGCATCATCGCAATGGCATCTCGATCCAAATTGCGTACATCATTGTCTAGAATGCGCACTTGGCCCGCTGTCGGCAGCAAAGCGCCATAACAAAGTTTAAGAAGTGTTGTTTTCCCAGCGCCAGACGGGCCGGTCAAAAAATAAAATGACCCCGGTGCCAATTTTATAGAAATATCTGAGAGCAATTCGCCCCCACCATAACTATAGGCCACATTTTCCAGCTCTATCACAAGGTTCCCCATCTACTTGGATCTGTTGTGCCTGAGCATCGGTTCTCTTGCAATCCACAGGCTAGCCGCCTTAGAGCTTAGATAGCACTTTTCTGCTCAAACTTAGCGACTTATGCTAAATGTAAAGAATTGACGGGGGTCAAAAGTAGAATATGAGACTGATTTGTCCAAATTGCGATGCGCAATACGAGGTACCAACCGAAGTGGTCCCGACCGAAGGACGTGACGTGCAGTGCTCAAATTGCGGTCAAACCTGGTTTCAACACCATCCAGATCACATGCCCCCCACTGAGGAAGAAATTGCAGCCTCAACGATCCCAGACGACGAAGAACGTGTCGAAATCGCAGAGCCTGTAAAACGCAAAGAGATCGATCCCGCGGTTGCCGATATTTTGCGGCAGGAAGCCGAACATGAGGCTGAGATTCGCGAGCATGAATCCACCAATATCGAAAGCCAACCTGAGCTAGGTTTGGACGACACCGAAGATGAAGCCACGCGCCGCGCTCGTGAAGCACGTGAGCGCATGGCGCGACTGCGCGGAGAAGATCCTGAGCTGGAAGTTGCTGAAACCGCGCTAGGTTCACGACGTGACCTTTTGCCAGACATTGAAGAAATCAATTCATCCCTACGCTCAACAAGTGACCGACAAATTTCAAGCGATGAAGCCGGCGTTGCACCTGCACGCAAGAAACGCGGGTATCGTCGTGGCTTTTTCACGATCATCTTGATCGCGATCATTCTTGCAGCAATCTACATTTACGCACCCGATATTGCGAAAGCAGTTCCACAGGTCGATCCATATCTTAGCAGCTATGTGTCATTGGTGGATCAAGGGCGCAGCTGGCTCGATCTGAAATTGGAAAGTATCACAAAGTGGCTTGAAGCAACCGCGGCCTCACAGACCCGCGGTTGAGATTTCTAGAACCGCTCAAGCAGCCGCTTGAGATAATCAAGCTCTGCTTCTGGGCGTTCGCCTTCGGATGAACGGCGTCTGATTTCGGCTAGTAAATCGCGTGCACGGCGATACACATCTGCATCCGACACGTTGCCCTCCGCATTTGGATCAACGCCAGTCCCATTTTCACCACGCCCCAATGGGTCGGTTGATTGCGCTTGACGATTGGCCTCTTGCTGGCCTTGGCCCGGTTGTTGGTCGCCCTGTTCCTCAGCCAAAGCTTCGCCCAACGATTGCAAACCATCACGCAAAGCCTCCATGGCTTGGGACTGACTGTCGATGGCCTCTGCCAGATCATCACGGCGCAATGCGTCTTCGGCGTTTTCCATCGCACGCCCGGCCCGATCAAGCGCCTCGCGTGCGGCATCGCCCTCTGGTGTACCCGCACCTGGCAAGGAATCCTGCTGACGGCTTAGTTCATCACGCAAAGCCTGCTGGCGATCCGCGAGGCTTCCTTGGCCGTCTTGTCCACCTGATTGACCTTCACCTGCGGCTTGGCCTTCGCCCTGACGCTCGCCTTCACCGTCTTGACCACTTTGTTCACCACCTTGGCCCTCATGACTTTCACCAGCACCCTGCCCCCCATTGCGGCCAGTGTTGCCTTCATTCTCACCAGCCTGAGCGTTTGGGTTGAACTGTTCTTGCAGGTCACGGAAAGCTTGATCGTTCAAGCCCTGTTGCTCACGAAGGGTATCTGAAAGCCCCTCCATGGCTTGTTCACCTGCGGATTGGCCTTGCTGCCCCTCACCTTGAGTGACACGCATATTTTCCATCATCTCTTGGAGTTCTTTTAGCGCTTCAGCCGCCTCGGCCATACGCCCTTCTTCCATCAGCTCCTGAATGCGATCCATCATGCGTTGCAAATCGTCCTGCGTCATCTGGGTCGAATTTTGGGGATCTCCCTGAGGCTGGGGCGCACCATCTTGCGCTTGCTGACGCTGTAATTGGTTCAAGTAATCTTCAGTCGCGCGCCGCAGTTCTTGCATCAGCTCTGCAATCTCAGCGTCTGACGCCCCATCACGCATCGCTTGGTTCAAACGCTCTTGTGCTTGACGCATGCGCTCCAAAGCGTCTGCAAGATCGCCCTCTTCCAGTTCAACTGCCAATGCCCAAAGCTCTGCGGCCAATTCATCTTGTGTCTCAACGGGCAAACGATCCAAACGGGCGAGCAGCTCTAGCTGTTTGATTAGCTTGCGCAAACGAAGTTGTGTCACTTCTTGGCGAAACGCGTCCTCTGGACGGTGCGAAACGGCCCGCAAAATCTGCGCAATCCGCTTGGCGTTTGTACGCGACCACAACAGATCACGGCGCTGCTCGATGATTGCAGCGGCCATTGGATCAAAAAAGCGACGCCCAGGCAAAACAAATGTACGCGGTTCAGAAAAGGATTGCTGTTCCGCCGAATCCAACACGCTTAAGCGCACCTCAACAGGCAGGTTCGCCCAAGGATGTTCTGAGAAATCTTCGACCAAGTTTTCTTCAAACCCACTGCGATCACCAACGACGGGCATCGGCAACGACACCGTAATTTCAGGGCGCGGCTCTGGTGCCACGATAAGCCCGTGCGTGCGCGTGACAGATGGCAAATCCAAGTTGATCCGCGCTTCACCGCCCTCGACACCGTAATCGTCCCCTGCTGAAAACGGCAATGTCATGACGCCAAGCGCGTCAGAGTCAGGATCATCCACAATCGACACGATCGGGGCGACATCCGGCACGACTGCCACGTTCCATGATCGACCGTTCACGCCGTTGATCGCTATTTCACCATCTTGCAGGATTGTGAAGTCTTGCGTCGTCTGGGTATCGCTGGCCTCAGATGTGCGTCCTGACACTGTTTCATCAACACTCAAAGCACCCACTTCACCGTAAAGGCGTAGGGTGATCAAACTGCCCTCTGGAACACTCAGGGTGCCCGCAGCTTGGTCGTTCAAATAAAGCGTCGGGCGCCCTGTGTAACGTGGCGGGTCAATCCAGCCCTCCCAAACAGGGCCAGTCGCCAGCGCATCTGTGAGCGCGTCGCCTTGCGTCACGCTACCAACGCGCCATATCGAACCAAACAGCAAAGCGATCGAAAAGAAGATCATTGCCACATAACGCAAAGCGTAAGGATCACGGCGCGCTATGCGCACGTGGGCGGGTACTGCTTTTGCAGATTTCAAGCGTTCGGCCATACGCGCCTGATGCGCGTGCCAAACAGCCGTTGAAGCAGCGTCTTGCGATCCAATCGCTTGCGTATCGTTGAGGGCTTGGATCGGTCGACCAGGCAAGGTCGCATCTAACCGCTCAAGCGCCTGCTGCCGGCTGGGCAATCGGAAATGATAAAGCGCAAAACCAAGCGCCCCGATCGCAGCAACTGCCGCCAAAACGCCACCGGCCCACACGGTTTCAACGTTGGCCCATTCATGGAGCCCCAACATCAAGACTGCCAAAACT
>JALZUL010000241.1 GCA_023301665.1 Ascidiaceihabitans sp. | reverse complement strand
CTGTTGTTGCTGGACGAACCGTTAGGGGCCTTGGATAAGAAGCTACGTCAAGATACCCAATTCGAATTGATGGATATTCAAGAAAAGACAGGCACGACATTTGTGATCGTGACGCATGATCAAGAAGAAGCCATGACTGTCGCATCACGCGTGGCTGTGATGGACGAAGGCCGTATTGTACAAGTGGCCACACCTGAGAAAATTTATGAAGCTCCGAACTCTGTTTATGTGGCCGACTTTATTGGGGATGTGAATATACTTAAGGGGCCAGTTAAAGCGGTTGGGGAGCAAATGTTTGCTCTCGACTTCGGTGGAGAAACGCGAATTACTGCAGCTTGTGAACGCCCATTTTCCGATGGAGCCACTGCATTTCTCGCGATCCGACCAGAGAAAATCGCCATTCACGCAGAGCAGCCTGAGATTACGAACTCGGTTCAAGGTAAGGTGCTTGATATCGCATATTTAGGTAACTTGAGCACCTATTACGTTGAGCTGCCAGGTGGGCAAGTTATCAAGGCGCAGACTGCAAATACGCGCCGTATTTCGCGTCGCTCTTTCACGTGGGAAGATCCTGTTTGGATCAGTTGGAGCGCGACAGCGGGCGTTCTGCTGGATCAATGATTTGCAACGTATAACCCTCATATCAGTGCCATATCTTTGGCTTTTGGCGTTATTTCTGATCCCTTTTGTGATCGTTTTCAAAATCTCGCTCTCTGATGCAACGTTAGCAATTCCGCCTTATACGCCTACCTTGAAAGACGGTTTGGCGGCGATGTTCTCGGAATTGGATTTCGAGAATTTCGTTTTTTTGACTGAGGATGATTTATACTGGAAGGCCTATCTGAGCAGCTTGAAGATTGCGTTTATTTCGACTGTTTTTACACTATTGATCGGTTACCCTATCGCTTACGCGATGGGCCGTGCGCCCACTGAGTGGCGTGCCACACTGATGATGCTCATCATTTTGCCATTTTGGACAAGTTTCTTGATCCGAGTATATGCGTGGGTCGGTATTTTGAGCACCGAAGGTTTCTTAAATCGCTTTTTGATGTGGGTTGGGCTGATAGACGATCCGTTGATCATCTTGAACACATCCGTCGCCGTCTACATTGGGATCGTTTACACATACGTGCCCTTTATGATTTTGCCTATCTATGCTGCGCTCGAACGGTTGGATGGTTCGCTGATTGAGGCTGCAGAGGACTTAGGGTGCTCACGCTTGAAAGCGTTTTGGTTGATCACCGTACCGCTTTCACGAGGGGGAATCATCGCAGGGTGTTTCTTAGTTTTCATTCCTGCATTGGGTGAATTTGTAATCCCATCATTGTTGGGTGGTTCAGGGACATTGATGATTGGTAAAGTTCTGTTTGAGGAATTCTTTTCCAACCGCGATTGGCCGGTGGCCAGTGCTGTTGCTGTCATCTTGTTGTTGATCCTGATCATACCAATCATCCTATTCCAGCGAAATGAGCAACGACAGCAAGAGGCTGAAGGATGAACCGTCTTAGCCCATTCAACATAGTTTCACTTACCTTTGGGTTTGCGTTCCTTTATTTGCCAATGCTGATTTTAGTGATCTACAGCTTCAACGAATCCAAGCTGGTAACTGTTTGGGCTGGTTTCTCGACCAAATGGTATGGCGAATTGTTGGGAAATGAAGCCTTTTTGGAAGCAGCCTGGGTGACGCTTAAGGTTGCGGTCATTTCATCTTCAATCGCTACTGTCTTGGGAACAATGGCAGCCTACACTTTGGTGCGAGGTGGTAGGTTCTTTGGCCGCACTCTCTTTTCTGGGATGATTTATGCGCCCTTGGTGATGCCAGAGGTGATTACTGGCCTGTCTCTCTTATTGTTGTTCATAGGGATCGGTATGGATCGTGGCGTGATGACAATTGTTTTGGCTCACACAACGTTCTCGATGTGTTTTGTATCAGTTGTTGTTTCCTCGCGTTTGGCGACGTTTGATCGCTCGTTAGAAGAGGCAGCTCTCGATCTGGGAGCGAGCACCTTCGAGGCTTTCCGTTTGATCACTTTACCGATCATCGCGCCAGCGGTGGTATCGGGCTGGTTGTTGGCGTTTACTTTGTCTTTAGACGATTTGGTGATTGCCTCTTTTGCGACCGGCCCATCCGCAACGACACTACCGATGAAAATCTGGTCGTCAGTTAGGCTGGGCGTAAGCCCTGAAATTAATGCTCTAAGTTCAATTCTCATTGGAGTTGTTGCTTTGGGTGTTATCTGCGCCTCTCTGGCTTCGAAACGGCAAACCCTACGGCATCAGCGTGAAGAACACGCTGCAAACCGACAGGTATAATTCGGTTTGTGCCGCGATTGGCGCTATTTCGGGGAAAATTTTCATATTGTCTCTCAATTGTTGACAGCTTTGAGCTGTTGGATCATCTCAAGGGAAACACTAAATCATAGGTGAGCAGATGAAGATTACGATGGTAGGTACTGGATATGTCGGCTTGGTGTCGGGGGTCTGTTTCTCAGATTTCGGTCATGATGTTGTCTGTGTAGACAAAGACCCGTCGAAGATTGAGATGCTCGAGGCTGGGAAAGTGCCAATTTATGAACCGGGTCTTGATGAATTAATGGCAAAGAACGTTGCGGCGGGTCGTTTGTCATTTTCGGGCGATTTGGCTGCTGCGGTGGATGGTGCTGACGCTGTTTTTATCGCGGTGGGAACTCCAACGCGCCGCGGTGATGGGCATGCGGATTTAACATATGTAATGGCCGCTGCAGGAGAAATTGCGAATGCCCTCACGGGTTATGCGGTTATTGTCACGAAATCTACGGTTCCTTTGGGAACAAATCGCCAAGTGAAACAGACAATCCTGAAAGCAAATCCTGAGGCAGAATTTGATGTCGCCTCTAATCCGGAGTTTCTACGGGAAGGCGCTGCGATTGATGACTTTATGCGCCCTGATCGTGTTGTTGTGGGTGTACAGAACGATCGAGCTGCGGAAGTAATGGCTGAAGTTTACCGCCCCCTTTATCTTCGAGATTTTCCTATCATGACAACGGATTTGGAAAGCGCCGAAATGATCAAATATGCTGCAAATGCTTTTCTGGCGACCAAGATTACCTTTATCAACGAGATTGCCGCATTGTGTGAACGCACTGGTGCAGACGTTAAAATGGTCTCAAAAGGCATGGGTATGGACGGCCGTATTGGCAATAAGTTCCTACACGCAGGGCCTGGCTATGGTGGCAGTTGTTTTCCTAAAGATACCCAAGCTCTCGCTCGAATGGGTCAAGAACATGCTATTCCCATGCAGATCACCGAAGCGGTTATTAAAGTTAATGAGGAAATGAAACGTCGAATGATCGATAAGATTTTTGATCTTTGTGGGGGGGGCGTCAATGGAAAGACTATCGCTATTTTAGGAGTGACGTTTAAGCCAAACACAGACGATATGAGGGATGCGCCAGCATTGACAATTGTTCCCGCACTTGTCGGTGCAGGCGCAAAAGTTCGAGTGGTCGATCCGCAAGGCATTCGCGAAGGTGAAGAATTGCTTCCGGGTGTGAACTGGGTAGAAGATGCCTATAAAGCGGCCCAAAATGCGGATGCGATTGTTATTCTAACAGAGTGGAATGAGTTCCGCGCGCTTGATCTAAAACGCCTCGCAAAACGGATGGCAACCCCAGCAATGGCTGACTTGCGCAATGTGTATACTCAAAAAGATGCGAAGCGCGCTGGGTTTACTGCCTATACTTCTATCGGACGCTTAGACTATGGTATCGAATTGTAACCTATTGCCCCTCTCTTAAGGCGGTTATCAAAGAAGTAGGTACTGCCTGCCCGCCTTCAAGAATAAGTAAGGTTTCTCCTGAGTCATTACGTGCTTCAGTGATCCGAGCATAGGTTTGAGCAGGTACACTGCTGAGTTGTTCACCTTGTCCATATGCTTCGATTTTTAAGGTATAGGTGCCCGTTTCGAAAGGTGTGCCGTCATCTGAGAGGCCCGTCCACTGAAATGGAGCATTGGAATTGGGTAGAGCTTGGCGCTGCAGCTGATTACCGAATTGATCAAAGACAGCGAGATAAATTTCATCTGAACCGGTTGGAGTTTCTGGTGCGACCGAGATCGGCGAACCATCGAAATAGACGGGTGCCGTTGTGCGGGCCTCCATCCCAATCCAATTTGCGATGCCAGTCATTTCTGTGGTGCCAAATTGCGAGGTGAGATTAGATAGTAGTTCGTTGGATTGAACTTGTTGTTCAACCATCGAAAATTGAGCCAGCTGGGCCGCGTACTCAGAAGAGTCTATGGGTTCAAGGGGGTCCTGATATTTCGCTTGCGCCGTCAGCATCTGCAAAAACGTCTCAAAATCTGATGATAAAACTGAGCTCGTGTCGGCGGATGGCAAGGATAGAGCCGTGGATACTGAAGTGACTGTTGGTGTGGTGATGTCCATTTGTGTTCCTAAACTCGCATATCTATGCCTGAAGTGTTGGTGATGACTTGCTTTACAATAGCCTCCCCGACGGGAGAGTGGCTATTCTCTTCATCCGGATTGGTTGTCGTGTGGGTTCCCTCCGAATTTTGATGATGATCATGATTTAAAAACTGATCATTCTGTTCGAATGAAAATTCCGTTTTTTCATGACCTTGTTCCCTAAAGGCTTGTTCTAGATCGCTAAGGTTACGCTTGATTATCTCTAGTGTCTCAGCCCGTTCGGCCAGTATGTTTACGATTAGCCCGTTTTCCGCTGGAGACAGGCTCAACTTCAATCTACCCAATTCCGACGGATTTAATGTAATCTCAATCGATTTTTCCGTAACCATACGTGCTTGGATAGTTTCCAAAATTTGGTTTGTGACCGGAGCTGGTAATTCCGCCTTTACGTTTGCGATGGGGAGCTGTTGGTGACTCAGCTTCCTTACCTCAGAGAATGTATCAACCCTGAAATGCTGGGCATCTTTTGAGTCATTATTCTCGCTGTCAGTTTTACCCATTTTTTCCGCAAAACTTGTAGTATTTTGCAGCGTTGTGATTGATCGCGTATCGCGTTGGCTACTGGAATGAAGGGGCATTTCTTCGCGTGCTGTATCGGCACTTTGGCGAGGCGTTTCTGTAAGGTCCTGCTGTTTTGTTCCAAATTTCAAATCGAGCTCCACGGCTTCGGACGTATGATTTCCAGCCAAACCTAGGCTCGGTGGATTGGTGGAATTGCTTTGCTGTGGTTCGTTCTGCTTTTGAGGGAATTCGTAATGTAAGGTGCTATGTTGCTGTACCGGAAGGTGACGTTTTGAAAATTCTTCAATTGCATTTAGATTTGCTTGCACATCCCTATTTTTTAAATCGTCGTTCTGACCAATTGTAACTTGGTTTGACGATTTCCTGATTTCGACTTTGGGATTTCCTTCCAAGACAATAGGCTTATTTTTCTGAGGTAATCCTTGCACAATTTGCATTGATAGGATGAACCCTGTTGATACATCTCCGGTTAACGAGTTCGGTAAGGAACTAGAAAGTTGATGCCGGCCTGTCGTGAGCGCTTCATCTATAAACTCTGGCGTAGGTAGGGGTGTTTGGATGTGTGCTTGCTTAGTTGCAAAAAGCTCAATCCGCTGATCGCCGCTATCTTGTAATTGAGGTCTTGAAGGGATTTCCTCATCCGCCAAATTCCTTTCCTCGTCGGACGATCTATCGTCTGCAAGAAAGTAAGCGATGCCTTCTTCTTGGGTTCTGAGATCTTCATCATCAACGTTTCCGTCATCGACCTCATTTGCTTTTGTAACATGAAGTTCGTCGAGGTCTTCGCCCAGATTTGGTGACTGTTCTTCCAAGATCGTTTCGAAATATTCGGCAGTATTCCGGCTCACATTGTCTGTGACAAAGGGCAATGAGGCAAGATTTGATGGTGTAGTTTCGGTTGTCTTGGCGAGATTGTTGATCTGCAATTCCACTATTCGGCTCCAAGGCTCATCCGTGTTTTTAGGCAATATGGGGGAAGTTAGTTACCAGTTCTTTACCGATCATGAACTAGGTTCGAGGAAATCATTAGAATTGATCGGAGTAAGCAATGTTACCAGTTTCATCTATCGAGATGCAGCCATCTCAAACTGCAATAAAGGATCCAAAATTATTCGAGGTTGCGAAGAAATTGGAAGCTTCCTTTTTAACTGAAATGTTGAAGTCGGCAGGTTTTGGTGAAGCGCGAGAAAGTTATGGAGGAGGTCAAGGAGAAGATAAGTTCACTTCCTTCTTGGTTCGAGAACAAGCTTCAGCAATGACGGAGGCTGGGGGTATCGGACTGGCCGAGAGCTTATACAAATCCCTAAAGGAGCGCAGTTAAAATGGAGGTCAACTTTATCGATACGGTAGATTCATTAGACGAACTATTAGATCAAGAACGCGAAGCGTTGCTAAGTGGGAATTTAGATTTGATTGGTCGGCTATTTAAAAACAAAGAAGCTCTGATTGAGAATTTAAATACTGCCCGAAAGCCAGACGAAGCCATGCTGGCAAATTTGAGTAATAAGATCAGCAGAAATCAAGCCCTCTTAAGTTCGGCTCTTGAAGGGGTAAAAAGTGTTGCTGATCGTTTTGCGATGATGCGTCAAATTAAAGAATCTTTGGATATTTATGATGCCTATGGCCAGCGAAAAAAAATTGAAATCGTGACTGTTGGCTCTGTCGAAAAGAGAGCCTGAAACTTTGAGTAAAATCGACTGTAAAGCGACTGGCCGACTTAGTATTCTATTAGCTTTTTGAGACGTACCATTGACGAGCACTCACTAGAGAGTGGCGCATTTCTCGTAGAGAAATTGTATCAGTCAGAACGACATCTTGCCTGTCAAAAACAGGTGAAACACAATTGACGCAAAGCGTCTTTAGATAAGGAAAAGTGCAAATGTCGAGCATTCTTACAAATAATAGTGCAATGGTCGCGCTACAAACATTGAAGTCAATCAATAGTGATTTGTCCACTACACAGAGCGAAATTTCTACAGGCAAAACAGTGTCGTCCGCGAAAGACAACTCCGCTGTTTGGGCGATTTCCAAAGTTATGGAATCAGATGTTGAGGGTTTTAACGCTATTTCAGATAGTCTCTCACTCGGTGAAGCGTCTGTTGCTGTAGCGCGAAATGCGTCAGAATCTATCACAGATTTGTTGACTGATATGAAAGGCAAAATCGTCGCCGCTCAGGAGGACAACGTTGATCGTGGTAAAATTAACGATGATGTAACCGCGCTCAAGGATCAAATCGCATCCGTTGTTTCAGCGGCCCAATTCAATGGGTTAAATCTGGTTGATGGCAGTACTGCGTCAACGGACGTTCTTTCATCGTTGGATCGCGACGCATCAGGCAACGTATCTTCATCTTCAATCACAGTTGCAGCTCAAAATCTGTCTACTGGAGGGTATACAGCTAAAGCAGCATTTACAGGGTCTGACGGGGTCGCCGCTGATTCTGCTGATTCCTTTGGATTCTCTCTGGATGGAACGGGCGGGACTGACGATGTAGGTAGTGTTGTGATTGCTGATCCAACATATGCCGCCGGCGACAAGATAACGTTGACGGTTGGAGAAAGCGAAGTTTCATATACTGTCACTGCCGATGATGTCGCGTCGTCAACAACAGAGGATTTGGTTGCAATTGGATTAAAGACAGCAATCGAGGCGAGTGGTGAAGATGTTACGGTTGATTATGATAGCGCTACGCCTGGTGCATTAGAGATCACTAACACCGGAGCGGGTTCTTTGAGTGTGAGTGGCCAGTTTACCAACGCAAATGCTGGCGGTCTAGGAGCTCTAGATTCTATTGATGTATCTTCAGCTGCAGGTGCTGAGGCTGCGTTAGGGACTATTGAAACCTTGATTGATACTGCAATTGATGCATCTGCATCGTTTGGTTCGGTGGAGGGCCGTATCGAAACCCAAAGTGATTTCATTTCTGGTCTTACGGATTCTCTGAAATCGGGCATTGGCTCCATGGTCGATGCTGATATGGAAGAAGTGTCAGCTCGATTGCAAGCGTTGCAAACCCAACAACAACTCGGCGTCCAGTCCTTATCGATCGCAAATCAGGCACCGTCAACTTTGTTGTCGTTGTTCCGATAAGCTTAAGCACCGAAGCTTATTAATAGGCTTCGGTGCGTTCGCAGTTAATGAATTTCAAAAGGTATCGATGTGAACACTCACTTAATAGCTCAACGCGGTTATTCGGAAAACGTATCGTTAACACAAACGGATCGTCGGGCAGAATACGATTTGGTTGCAGGATTGACATATCGCTTACGCACAACAGCTATGGATGCAACAGAGCGCTATCCAGAATACGTCCAAGCGTTACACGATAACAGAAAATTATGGAATGCTTTTGCGGTAGATGTCGCGGATGAGAACAACACGCTGCCGTCTGCGTTAAGGGCTAGAGTCTTTTACCTGGCTGAATTCACAACGCTCCATACGAGAAAAATCCTACAAAACGGAGCTTCGATTATGCCATTGCTAGAGATCAATATGGCGATTCTGCGAGGGTTGAAAACCGAAGGAGAGGTAATTTGAGTGGCTTGGTTTTGAAATTGGGGCCGAAAGAGCGCATACTAATTAACGGTGCAGTGATTGAAAATGGAGACCGTCGAAGCCGACTGTCAGTAATGAGCGCGGGAGCTAATATCTTAAGATTGCGTGATGCTATTCATCCAGAGGATGCCAAAACCCCGGTGCGACGTGTTTGTTACGCTGTTCAATTGGTTTTGTCGGGTGACGCAACTGCGGAGCAAGTAAAACACACGCTTTTGAGAAACATAGAGGAATTGAGCCAGATCTTTGTCGATAAAGACAGCCGGCAACTTATTAATGCGGCTTCAACAGCCTTAACACGTAGTGAGCACTATCTTTGCCTTAAATCCTTACGATCTTTGTTGCCTAGGGAAGAGCGTCTTTTGGCTGTTAGGAGTTAAAATGTTTCAGCCTATTATTCCTGCCGCTGGTTTTGTTGGGTGGCGTTTGCTTCAGCAAACCTACGATGTACAAACGGCTAATTTTAATGAAACGAGTCAAATCCGGCGCGATACTGATTATTTCAAAGAGACTATTGGAAATATTTCAACAGCGGATGAATTGGTGGCTGATCATCGATTGTTAAGCGTAGCATTAGGCGCTTTCGGGTTGGATGAGGATTTGGGAAATAAGTTTTTCATTAAAAAAATGTTAGAAGAGGGAGTGGTTGCGGAAGATGCTTTAGCAAACAGATTTACTGACACCAGATATCACGACATGGTTGAAGCATTTGGTTTTGGACCCTCGGAAATCACTCGGACTGGACTTTCTCTTTTTACAGATGAAATCGTTGAAAGCTACCAAGTCAAACAATTCGAAATAGCAGTTGGTGAACAAGATCCGACTATGCGAATTGCCCTTTACGCGCAGAACGAATTGCCTGAAGTCGTGTCCGGTGACACATCAGAGGACCAAAAGTGGTTTACAATTATGGGACAGCCAGCATTCCGTGAGCTTTTCGAGGGCGCTTTGGGGCTACCCAGTTCCTTTAGCCAAATTGATATTGATAAACAGAGAGAAATATTTGAAGAGCGAACAAAGTCAATTTTCGGTTCAGGTGACCTAACACAGTTTGAGAGTGTGGAAGCGGTAGATCGGGTAATCTCTCGATATCTGGTTCAGTCTCAGGTTGATGCGATTTCAGTATCTTCATCTGCTTCGATCGCATTGACCTTGCTACAATCTTAGAGTGCTTTTTGATTATTGTTTTCCAATTACGATGCATTTTGGGAAGTAGAGCGCCTTAAAATTAGATTCAAATGGTTGAAACTATCTTTTATTCCCTGAGTTTTAACTTTTGCTATAAAACTATCTAGTTCGGGCCAGACTTTTATAGCGCGATCTATCTCGGGATCGGAGCCATGACTATATAGACCAGCGGTAATCATAGTTTCGTTTCTTTTATATACGCCGAGCAATTTTCGTGTATCGGATAATATAAGGTTCTCTTCTCGTGTTGCAGCTGCCGGTAAGCTCCGCGAAATAGAGCGAAGGACGTCGACAGCTGGATACCGACCTCTTTCGGCAATAGATCTTTCGAGAATGACATGGCCGTCGAGCACCCCGCGTAATATGTCGGCGATAGGCTCATCCATGTCCGATCCAGCGACTAGAACACTGAAAATTGCAGTGATATCCCCTTGCCCCTTTATGCCGGGTCCTGCGCGCTCACATAGTGACATTATAGTTGAAGCGGATGACGGGGGGTGTCCCCTTAGAACTGGGGCCTCGCCGCCTGCTATCGCGATTTCACGATGAGCCTCTGCGAACCTGGTAATGGAATCTGCTAAGAGAAGAACCGATTTACCTTGGTCGCGAAAGTGTTCCGCTACAGCCATCGCGGTCCAACCGCATCTGCGCCTGATCAAGGCTGACCTATCAGAGGTTGCAGCAACAATTATTGACCTTGAAAGACCCTTTTCCCCCAAAACTTCGTCAACAAAATGTCGAATCTCACGACCTCGCTCACCAATCATAGCGATGACAACTACGTCTGCGTCTATATTTTGCGCGAATTGCGCAATCAAACTAGATTTTCCGACCCCAGAACCTGCAAACAATCCCATTCTTTGCCCCTCTACGAGAGGCAATAAAGTCTCGAATACCGCCGATCCTGTCGCGAGCCGTGGACCTAAACCCCGACGATGAGTGGCAGGTGGAGGAGGTGCCAAGAGGGTTCGCGAATGGATGCCGTGGGTCAATGGTCGGTCATCTAGTGGATCCCCGTTCGGGTCGATGATCCGGCCGATCCATGAATCTGATGGAGCAATGGAGATAGGGGGGTTAACGGTGGCCTTGTCGCCTAAAGCGACACCATCAAGGTCTCCATCTGGTAAAATCGATAACACACCTTCTTCAAGTTGCACGACTTCACCGTTGAGAGGTGTTTTTGAAGTGCGACGAATTTCTATGCGATCTCCGATGCAGGCTTGACCGTCCAGCCCAGACAGTCGGATGACTCCTGCTTCGACGCCGCTTACTCGTCCAACTGGTCGCGAAACTTTGATCTTTGAGATCTCATTCCGGACTACTGTTAAAATAGAATGGTCTGTCATTAAAATCTTCCTCATTTCTCAAACTGTTTTTAAAGGAATCAGGGTTAAGCCTTGGTTGATATTGTTCGAGGGAGAAGCCCCGATGTTTGAAAATTTGGATGTCTTTAAGATATCAAGTGCTATGGCAAAGCATGCTGGTGAACGGCAGGCAGTCATTTCACAAAATGTCGCCAACGCCGATACGCCTGGGTATCACGCGCGTGATCTGGCTTCATTCAGCTCCAGTTATGAAACGGCTGAAACAATGGCCCCAAAGATGACACGTGCGGGTCATTTAAGCGGTGATACCAATGGACGGTTAACTTCATTTCATACCGATAAATTATCGAATTCGCCAAACGGGAACACGGTCTCGATCGAAGACCAAATGTTGAAAGCCACAGAAACCATAAGGCAACATGACAGAGCATTGGCCATTTATAAATCCGCTCTTGGTGTCCTGCGTAGCAGTCTTGGGCGGAGCTAAAAAATGAGTGAATTTTCAAAAGCACTGTCTGTGTCCTCGAGCGGATTGCAATCTCAAGCCACTCGTCTCCGTCATCTTTCAGAGAATATTTCGAACGCTGATACACCTGGGTATCGACGAAAAACAGTTTCCTTTGAGAGTGAGTTCAACCTTTCTGATAGAGTTTCCAATGTAGCCGTTGGTCGTGTTCAAATTGATCGATCTGCGCTTAGTGAGATTTATGATCCAACACACCCATTGGCCGATCAGAGTGGAAATTATCTAGGCTCAAATGTTGACCTAATGATCGAATTGGCTGACGCACGAGAAGCTCAACAAAGCTATGAGGCCAATCTTAAAATGTTCGAACAAGCGCGCAAAATGTCGTCCAGTTTGATGGAATTATTACGTCGATAAAGGAGATCCAGAATGGATATCAACTCAAGTTCAGCAATCCAAAAATATGCTGCTTTAAAGCCAGCAACTGAGCCAACCAATGGGAGTGTATCTGACACTGTATTTGGGAAAGTTGCTCAAGATTTTGCGCAAACTTTGGCCAATAGTGAAATGGTTGCAAAAGAAGCCATGGTCGGAGATGCGGACCCGCATGCTCTTGTTCAGGCTTTAGCACAAACAGAGCTTGCGGTAGAAACTGCTGTAACAGTTCGAAACAAAATCATTGAAGCCTACCAAGAAATTCTGAGGATGCCTGTCTGATGATGTCTGAGGTAATCTTTTTTGATACGATGCGCCAAGGTCTCTGGATCGCAGTTGTAATTTCGATTCCAATTCTGACAGTCGCGCTTTTGACCGGCGTAACCATTGGTCTGTTTCAGGCCCTGACCTCGATTCAAGAAATGACTCTTACATTCGTTCCCAAATTGGCGGCCATTATAGTCGTGTTTTGGGCTTCTATGGACTTCATGACACAGACTTTAGTGTCATTTTTCCATGAGAGAATAATCTCGATTATAGTAGGAGGATAGAATGGATAACGCAGGTTATACGACGCTTACGCGGCAGTCTGGGTTGATGCGTGAGATGCAAGTCGTCGCGAATAATATCGCAAATGCGGCCACTACAGGTTTCAGGCAAGAAGGTGTGATCTTTTCGGAGTATGTCATGCCGGTTCGTGGTGGTTCATCTTTGTCCATGGGGCGAGGAAATGTTGGTAGTACATCCTTTTCGCAAGGAATGTTAAATCAAACCGGCGGCACCTTTGATCTCGCTATCGAAGGGGACGGTTACTTTTTAATTGAAACACCTCAAGGTGAGAGGTTGTCGAGATCAGGCGCCTTTTCCCCGAATGCTGAGGGTGATTTGGTTACGCTGAGTGGCAATCGGGTTTTAGATTCGGGTGGCGCGCCTGTCTTTGTTCCATCGGATGTTGGGAAGATCTCGATTTCTGGCGACGGAACGATCAGCGCGAATGGTAATTTGATTGGCCAAATCGGGCTCTTTAAGCCGAATGACCCTAATTCAATGATCCGAGAGGATGGTGTGATGTTTCGCACCGATGAGGGCTACGTCCCTGCCGAAACCGCAGCAATGCTGCAAGGTTTTGTCGAAAACTCGAATGTCGATGCTATCACCCAACTTGCTCGGATGATTGAAGTGCAGCGGGCTTATGAAATGGGTCAGAGTTTCCTTGAGAGCGAAGATCAACGGGTCCGTCAAGCGATAGATTCACTAACTAAATAATAATTGGAGGTAAGTATGCGTGCACTTCAGATTGCAGCTACGGGTATGTCAGCACAGCAAATGCGTGTAGAAACTATTTCAAATAATCTCGCGAATATGAATACGACTGGCTACAATGCACGTCGCGCTGAATTTTCAGACCTGCACTACGATCAGGTCAGCCGCGCCGGATCCATAAGTGCGGCTGACGGTACAGTGTTGCCTACAGGGGTGCAGCTAGGGCTGGGGGTTCGCCCCTCTGGTATCTCAATGCATCTGGCACAAGGATCGTTATCGGCAACAGGGGCTGACTTAGATATTGCAATCGATGGCAATGGTTATCTTGAGGTGACACTTCCGTCTGGTGTTACAGCTTATACCCGAGATGGCGGACTGAACCGTACGGGTGAAGGTCTGATTGTGACATCAGACGGTTACCCTGTTTCTCCTGAAATCGTTATTCCCTCTGACGCGCAGAGCATTTCGATTAATGGTGACGGCGAAGTGTATGCATATTTTGTGGACAGCGTTGAAGCGCAATTATTGGGCCAATTCTCTTTAGCGGGTTTTACAAATGCAAAGGGCTTAGAGGCGATTGGTGGAAATCTTTTCACTGAGACTGAAGCATCAGGTCCGGCTCTTGTTTCTGACCCGGGGCTCAATGGTTTAGGGACGTTACGTCAAGGTTACTTAGAGGATAGCTCAGTTGACGCCGTTCGTGAGGTTACGGAATTGATAGAGGCTCAAAGAGGTTATGAAATGAATGCAAAGGTCATTTCGGCTGCGGATCAAATGATGAGCGCAACGACGCAAATTCGATGATCAGTAGGATTTCAGTATTTCTTTTTGCTGTCTCAGCCTTTCCGGTATGTGCAGACATTATTGTACCTACCCGTACCATACGTGCCGGCGACCTTTTGACGGCCGAGACAGTACGAATTGTGAGCGGAATAGAGGCGAGCGGCTTCGAGAAATTGGAAGATGTCGTTGGGCAAGAAGCTCGGATAGCACTTTATGTAAATAGGCCAATTTTGTTCAATCAAATCGGACCTCCCGCTTTGATTGAAAGGAATCAAATTGTCCAAATCAAGTTCGCTGGCAGCCAGTTGATGATCAACACAGAAGGTAGAGCTCTCGAGCGTGGTGGAGTCGGGGATCGTGTTAAAATCATGAACTTGTCTTCGCGTGCGACAATATTCGGTTTCGTTCAGCCTGATGGTTATGTCGAAGTTTATAGATAATGAGAAACCCAATGAAAAAGAGAAACTTAACTTTGTTCTGCAGTCTTTTGATTTCATGTGGTTGTGCGCGACTAGATCACGTTGGGCAAGCTCCCAGCTTTTCATCGCCAACAGAAACGATCGAGCACTCGGCCATGATTTCACCGGGCTTGCCGATATCGATTGTCGAAAGCGCACCTCATGACGGAGCCTCTTTGTGGAGCGGTACCCGTCAATCTTTGTTGGGTGATAGACGTGCAATTCAGCGTGGCGACATTATGACAGTCGTGATTGAAATTGATGAGAACGCAGAAATTTCTAATACGACTGATCGTTCGCGTTCAGCTTCGGAGACACTTAACCTCCCGCAATTGGTAGGTTTACCACAACGATTGGATGAGAAACTCCCAGAAGGCGCGACCTCGGCTGATTTAGTTTCTATAAATTCAGCTAGCAATTCGTCAGGTGACGGTAGTGTTAAGCGGAATGAAAAGTTAACGCTTCGAGTAGCCGCTACTATTATCGATGTTTTGCCCAATGGGGTTCTTTCAATTTCTGGGTCGCAAGAGTTACGTGTGAATTTTGAGATGAGAGAACTGCTTGTGACAGGCTTTGTCCGTCCCGAGGATATCTCTCGCCAAAATGAAATTACTTACGATAAAATCGCGTCTGCGCGTGTCTCATATGGGGGACGAGGTCAGATTTCAGATGTTCAACAACCACGTATCGGCCAGCAAATTTTGGATGTAGTGCTTCCATTTTAGGAAATTTAAATGATAAAAAAAATACTCCCTGTTTTGCTTTTTCTTATTGGTACCGGTTCTGGTATTGGAGCGGGTCTATTCCTACGCCCAGTGGCTGAGGAAATGTCAGAGAGTGCCGAGATGACTGCTCCACATTTGGAAAAGCCTGAATCTGAAGAGATGGTGGAGTATGTAAAACTCAACAATCAATTTGTAATACCAGTTATCGAAAAAGAGCGTGTTAAATCGTTGGTGGTTATGACTTTGACTGTAGAAGTCCCAGAGGGACAAAAAGATAACATATATGCCAAAGAGCCCAAGCTGCGAGACTCGTTCCTTCAAGTTCTATTTGATCACGCTAATATTGGTGGTTTCTCTGGAGAGTTTACAAATCCGGCTAAACTCGAAATATTAAGAAATTCTCTTTTGGAAATTGGGAAAAGAGATATGCCTGGTGGGATCACGGATGTGCTGATAACGGACGTGGCCAGACAGGATTATTGAAGTCTTGAAGTCGCAAAGGCGATGGTTTGTTCAAGTTGTGTTTCTTGTGTCTGTAGCTTTGTGTTTAATTCAACTTGAAGCGCAATAGTCTCTACAGCTTTAAACTTCCCAAAATTGTTTTTTACCGATGTAAGATGTTTTTGTTTTTCGGCTAAGACTGTTGCTAATTCCAAGTTTAGAGCCTTTCGGGTTTTTTCCACCCATTTCTCCCAAGCGACGTCCGCTCCTATCAAGTGCATTTCTCGATGATCGTGCAATCCATGTTTGTGGACAGAAGTTAATTGAAGTTTCAACTTTTTCAATTCCTCCCTAAGTTGATTTTCTCGAGAGGTAATGGATTTCAATGGTTGTTGAGAGCGTTGGTATCTCGCTTCCATTAGGGACGTAAGTTCTTCAATCCGGTTCATATTTAGATTTGTCCTTTTATGCGAAGTTTCATTTTTTCTGAAAACCGAATTGCCGCCGCAACTGCTGCATATAGTTCTGGTGGAATTTCGGCGCCTATTTGTACTATCGAGTGTAAAGTACGAGCGGTGGGAGGATCACTGTGGATGGGTACGCCGTTTTCGTTGGCAATTTTCCGGATTTGATAGGCGACTTTATCAACGCCCTTGGCAACGCAAATTGGAGCAGCGCCTGGCAGCCGGTTCCATTTTAGTACGACGGCATAATGTGTTGGGTTGACCACAACGACATCAGCGTCAGGAATGTCCGACATCATTTGAGACGTAGCAATGGCTTGGGCGCGCTGACGCCTTTCTTGCTTTAGATGAGGATCACCCTCGGACTCTTTTGACTCATCAACCATTTCTTGCCTAGACATCATGTTTTTCCGGCGGTGTTCCGAATGTTGCCAAAAAGCGTCTATACAACCGATGATACTCGCAATTAAAACAATGATTAGAAGGAATTCGAGGCAGAACTGTCCTAAGAGTACAGTCACCGCATTTGATGAAGAACCAATTGTAGAGATCAAAATTGGAAACTTGGATTTCAAGAAAAAAAATAAACAAAACGAGTAAATTAGAAGTTTGGTGAAGCTCTTAACAAACTCAAACAGGCCATTCTTGCCATATTTGTTTTTTGCATTGGTTAAGGGCGAGATCCTATCAAGTTTCGGTTGCAGTTTAGATGGCGTAAACGTGAAGCCGCGTTGGGCTATTATCGTTAGTATAACCGCTATCGCTGGGAGGGAAAACAGAGGCAAAAGGGCAATGCTTATCTTACTTAAAAGACTTCCAAGTGAAGCTTGGCCACCATCCGAGAAAAAGGACTTTGATAATGTCGCAGCTTGCATGATTAGCGCGGCCAAAGCAGTTCCCAGATTTGAAATGATATGGTGGCCCGCGATGAAGAGCGCTGTTGCTAAACCAAAATATGCGGCAGCTGTCTGAAGATCAGATGATCGAGCAATTTCGCCCTTTTCTCTAGCGTCGTCGAATTTTTTTTGCGAAGGGTCGAAGGACTTTTCTGTATCTTCTTCGCTCACTGGAAATTCTCCCATGGATTGAGAAGGAAGTTATCGAGTGTATCTAACCAAGTTGATAACAAGTAAGGTGATGTAACAAAAAGTAGAAAAAGCCCGCCAAAGGTAATGATTGGCGCGCCTACAAATGCGACCATAAGTTGAGGCATTGCTTTATTGATTGCACCCAAAGCCAGATTGTAAAGCACGGAAACTAACATGAAGGGTGATGAAATAATGAAGGCGAACTGGAAAGCGAACGTAACCTGCTTTATCCCCCAACCTGCGACCCAGTTGCCGGGAATTTCGCCTCCAATCGGAATGATGTTGTATGATGAGACGATAGCAACAGCGATTTTTACATGAAGGCCGGTAATCATCGCCAAAGCGATTGCGCCCATGGTCAAAATATACCCAATTGCTGCTAACGGTTCAGTTACTGCTCCTCCAAGTAATTGGGAAAGTGATGTTGACTGTGCCGCAATCGTCCCAGCTGTTTGCAAAGAGATTAGAAAAAACCTAACTCCGATACCCAATAAGAAACCTATGAGGGTTTCCGAGAAAACTACAGATGGGAAGTCAAATGGGCTAAATAGCGCGGTTGTTGGTTCAATCGCAGGCGCTACAACAGCGGTAAAGCAAAAGGCGATCATGAGTTTTATTCTTGTTGAGATTGTTTCGGCTCCGAAGCCTGGTAACAAAACCACAATGGCCCCGACACGAAGGAAAATTGTTAACCCGTGCCAAATGTAAAGCGCCATGAATTCGAAGAGTTCATTGAGATTTTCCATAGTTAGGATGCAATGACACCAACAAGGGAAGGGCGAACATCGTTTCCAATCTCTTCGAAGGATAAAACAGGGTTTTGGATTCCTTTAGCCTTCAAAATAGTTCGTAGAAAACGCCGTCTCCGAGTGCTTGTTATTATTGCAGGATAAATACCGTCTTCGTTAACTTGATCGAGTTTTAAGGCGATGTTCTCCGCCAATAAATTGAATAGGTTCGGAGGTAGCGCAACATTGAGGCCCTGATCTGTGTCAATTTGATAGCTCACAAAAGTTTCTTCCCAATCGGGAGCTAATTGCACTAACGGTATTGTCCCGTCGTCGCGTTTGAGATCTGCAACCAATTGAAACCCTAGCCGTTGCCGAACATGTTCGCAGATGGTTTCGGGCGTTGCATTCTTACCGCGAGCTTCCGCAATCGCTTCAAGGATAAGGGGGAGATTGCGTATTGAAACCAGTTCGTCTAGCAACAATTTTAAAGTACTTTGCAAAATGTCGATTGGTACTTTTTCAGGTATTAACTCCTCCAATAGTTTCTTATTTTCCTGGGCGCGTTGCGGATCGGAGATTCTTGTCATTTCTTGTAAAGTCCGGCGTAGACTTTTTAATGTTAGAACTAGGCTGAAATTTTGCTTTACGGTTTCTAGTAAATGTGTAGCCAAGATTTCAGTTGGTAAGATCGTAGTAATGCCGTTTAACGCCGCTTTATCCTGATCTTTGGTGTGAATCCATTCCGCTGGAGCCCCATAGACAGGTTCAATAGTAGTAACCGAACCGGTGAATTGTTCATGTCCTGAAGAGGTGAGGGCTAGTATTCTATCAGGTAGAATTTTACTTTTAGCTTGTTCGACACCTTGTATCTTCAAAATATATGTACCAGCAGGCAAGCTTGGATTATCCGTAAGTCGAATTTCTGGTAAAATGATTCCATAAGTTGAGGCGATATGGGTACGCATATTTATTATTCGCGCATCTAACCCAGTGCCGGAGTCTAAAACCATATTGATAAGATTAGGTGCAAATTCGACTTGAATATCATCAATTTCGAGGATGTCTCCCATAGTTCTCTCAACGATTGATGGGATTACCTCCGAGGTTACGATAGATGGCAGCGCATCCAAATATTGTTTTCTTTTGTGAGCTGCCATACTTAGTCCGACACTTCCCAACATAAACGGTATAAATGGTAGCCCTGGAACTAGTGCAAATAGTCCCATTAACAGTGCGACGGTCCCTAGTGCCATTGGGTGTTTTCCTAGTTGGGAAAATACAGCTAGATCAACCGCACCTTTTGCCCCCCCACGAGCCAACAATAATGCTGATGCGATCGATATAATGACAGCAGGAATTTGCGAAACAAGACCATCCCCTACTGTTAAAATTGCATAGGTTTCGAAGGCAGATCCAGCGGGCATCCCATGAACGAAGACTCCCATTGTTAGGCCGGCAATCAAGTTTAACAACGTTATCAATAAACCAGCGACTGCGTCTCCTTTGACAAATTTCGATGCCCCGTCCAGAGACCCAAAAAAGGTCGTTTCTTGCTGTTCACGCTCGCGCCGTTCTTTGGCTTGTTGGTGGTCAATTGCTCCAGCTGACATGTCACTATCAATTGCCAGTTGTTTGCCAGGCATGGCGTCTAAAGCAAACCGTGCGCCTACTTCTGCCATTCTAGTGGCTCCTTTGGTGATGACCATGAAATTCACGATCAGGAGGACACCAAAAACGACTATCCCTAGAAAAACGCTACCCCCCATAACGAATTGCGCGAAACCAGCTATCACGTTACCTGCAGCATTGGTACCTGTATGACCTTGTCCGATTATTAGCTTGGTAGACGAGATGTTGAGGGAAAGTCGGAGCATCAGAGAGGCTAATAAGATCGTAGGAAATGCTGAAAAGTCTAATGGTCGTTCGATGAAAAGAGTAATTGTGAACATCAAGATCGCTAAGGCAAAAGAGATGGCTAATCCAATGTCCAGTATCCAATAGGGAACAGGGAGGATCATCATGGCAATGATCGCCATTAACGCAACCGACAGAAAAATTGTTGGATTTAGTAGGTTCTTAAAATCGGTCCCCATTGATTACTTTCTTCCTAAAAGCTTCTAAAGACTTCTAAGAATTTTGGGTTAAATTTGAGTTTCCAAATCAAGAAATTTTAATCTTCTTGCGCTTCTACTTCTGTAGAAGTCAGTATTCTTGCCAAAATATTACGAGTCTCGCTACTTTCATCAATGAGTTTGGTGATCTCGTGAATATTTCTGTTTGTTTGTTCAGGTGCTATAAATTCCCTGTTAGAAATTTGGTCTAGTTGTCTCTGGGTTTCTATTTTCAAAAGGCTATTTTCTAAAATGTTCTGAGACGCAGGAACGCCTGAAGAATGTAGCGTATCGTCGTTTCGTGTTTCGATACCTTTCAACAGATTGATTGCTTTCAGGGTTTGATTTTGAGCAAAAGCAATTTTCGCTTCAATTTCTTTAAACTTATCGTTGTCAGTCGTTTTGTCTGTTTCTGATAATTGCCTGCTTCCTTCTGCCACGAAGCCTAGCGAAACTAACCGATCTGCGATCGCAAGAGACAGAGAGGGTTCAAGTGAAATAGGTTCACCCTCTATACGTTCCAAAGTATTTTGCGCAAAAGATGTGTCGCTGGCAAAAGAGACAAGATCCGAATAAATGGCATGTTTCATTGGTACTTGCTCTGTCGTATTCATCGCATTGGTTTCAGAAAAGGCTTGTGTGAACCGCCCTAATTTCGACAGGCTACGAATTCTAGCGAACCTGAGTTCTGTAGCTAAATTTGATCTATTGTATTCGGTAATGTAAGCACCAAGTAAATTGATATCGTCGTCGCTAATGTTTAGATTTTCACGTAATTTGATTTCAGTTTTCTTCAATAAGGCTTTAACGGCGGCTTCCGAATTCGGCGTTATTGTCTCCAAAACTTCTAGTGCCTTCTTATGGTTGTTTGCCTCGAGAAACATAGTGCCAGCCTCCAAGGCTGCTGAACTCTCAAGTCGACCATCAATCCTAGTGATAGTTCGGAGTGCTGCCTGAGCCGACTCGACATCCTTTGCGTTTAGAAAGAGAGCGCTTATTTTGGGAGCTATTATTCGTCTAAACGCAAAGGATGTCGAGTCGGC
>JALZUL010000240.1 GCA_023301665.1 Ascidiaceihabitans sp. | reverse complement strand
TACCGACGTAATACCGACGTTATACCTACGTTAAACCGACCCGAATTTTTCACGTTTTTAATCCTCATGAGCGACCCCCAAATATGCATCAATCACAGCTTGATTGTTACGCACCTCATCGGGTGACCCATCACCAATTTTCTTACCGTAATCCATGACAACAACACGGTCAGACAGATCCATAACAACGCCCATATCGTGCTCGATCAGCGCAATTGTCGTGCCAAATTCATCGTTCATCGACAGAATAAAACGGCTCATATCCTCTTTTTCTTCGACATTCATACCCGCCATCGGCTCATCCAAAAGCAACAGCTCTGGCTCAGCAGCCAAGGCACGAGCAAGCTCAACCCGCTTCTTCAAACCATAAGGAAGCCGCGCCACAGGGGTCTTGCGAATTGCTTGAATTTCAAGGAAATCAATAATCTTTTCAGCAACTTCACGGTTCTCATTTTCTTCCGCTTCAGCACGCCCTTTCCAAAACCCTTGGGCGAACATTCCCGTCTTCATATGTGTCAAACGGCCGGTCATGACGTTGTCCAAAACGCTCATGCCCTCAAACAATGCGATATTTTGAAAGGTCCGCGCGATGCCCTGACGCGCCACCTGATAGGGCTTCATTTGCGGACGCGGCGCACCTTTGTACAAAACCTGCCCCTCTTGCGGGACATAAAAACCTGAAATGACGTTCAACATCGACGATTTACCGGCACCATTAGGCCCAATAATCGCACGAATCTCCCCCTCGCGAATGTCGAACGAAATATCCTTGATCGCCTCAACACCCCCAAATCTAAGGGTAATATTCTTCATCTCCATCACAACAGGACCGATCTGACGACCATCCGCTGTCACATATCCATCGGCTTGATCAAGCATACGACCATCCCTTGTTCATCTTGCCAATTAAACTTCCGCCGGAGGCATCTGACATCAAAACCATCACTCCGCGGCCATCTTGGTTTGTACGGCCTGAACCGCAGCACTACGAATATCCAAAGTCGCCGAAATCGCGCCCTTACGGCCATCTTCATATGTCACTTCGGTGGTCGTCGAGATGGTGTCAGACCCATCGTACATCGCGTTAATAATATCTTCGAACTTATCCTCGATGATACGACGGCGTACTTTGAGTGTTCGGGTCAATTCTCCATCATCCGCATCAAGCTGTTTGTGTAGAACAACGAAGCGATGAACCTGACAATCAGACAACATTTTGTCCTGTGCGACAGATGCGTTAACTTCTTCGACGTGACCTTGGATGGTTGCTAGCACCTCGGGGTGTCCGGCCAGCTCTTGGTAAGAGGCATAGGCGATATTGTTACGTTCAGCCCAGTTCCCCACGGCTGTAAGGTCAATGTTAATAAAAGCCGTGCAGTTCTCACGTCCATTGCCGAACACCACAGCTTCCAGAACATTGGGATAGAATTTAAGTTTGTTTTCAACGTACTTAGGCGCAAACATCCGGCCACTCGCTGTCTGACCCACGTCCTTAGCACGATCAATGATCCGCAGGTGCCCACTGCCTTCTTCGATAAAGCCGGCGTCGCCTGTGGCAACCCAACCCTCAGCGTCTTTTGTGTCCGCTGTGCTTTCAGCGTTTTTGTAATACTCCACAAAAACACCCGGGCTGCGATAATAAACCTCGCCGTTCTCTTCGATCTTCAGCTCTACACCC
The DNA here is from genome assembly GCA_023301665.1 of Ascidiaceihabitans sp. GTDB lineage: Bacteria > Pseudomonadota > Alphaproteobacteria > Rhodobacterales > Rhodobacteraceae > Ascidiaceihabitans. The sequence continues at coordinate 5,779 of JALZUL010000240.1, read as the reverse complement.
GGACAGGTCACGCCAACAGTATCTGAGCGCACCTGACCATCAGGTTGCGCCGTGATAAACACCGTCGCTTCAGTCTGGCCATAAAGCTGCTTAAGGTTAATCCCAAGCGAGCGATAAAAATCAAAAATCTCAGGACCAATCGCCTCACCGGCCGTGTAGCCCACGCGTACACGGCTGAAACCAAGCGTATTTTTCAAAGGCCCGTAGATCGCCAATTCACCTAAACTGTATTTGATCCGGTCGATCAGGCCCACGGTTTCACCGTCCAAGATCGATGGCCCCACCTTGCGTGCGACACCCATGAAATAGTCGAATAAACGTTTCTTAAACTTGCTCGCGTCTTCCATGCGGATCATCACATTGGTCAGCTGGTTCTCAAAAACCCGAGGCGGCGCAAAATAATACGTAGGTCCGATTTCACGTAAATCCGTGTGCATCGTTTCCGCGCTTTCAGGGCAATTGGTGCAGAAACCACACCACAGAGCTTGCCCAACCGAAAAGATAAAATCACCAACCCAAGCCATTGGCAAATAAGCCAAAATGTCATCGCTTTGTCGCAATGCGTCAAATTTGGATGATGACTTTGCGGTCTCAATCACATTGCGATTAGACAACACAACCCCTTTGGGTTTCCCTGTTGTACCCGATGTGTAAAGCATCACGCAGGTGCTATCGTAATCAAGCTTTGCAATACGTGCCTTCATCTCTGGCTCGTGTGTCGCACGCTTAGCGCGCCCAGTTTCTTGGACCGCGCTGTATTGTGTCAAATTGCTATGATCGTATTTCCGCAAGCCACGTGGATCGAGGTAAATCATGCCCTCAAACTCGGTCAACTGGTCCTGAATATCCATGACCTTATCGACCTGCTCTTGATCACCAGCGATCACGAACCTCGCGCCGCAATGACCCATCGTATAGGCCATCTCTTCTGCTGATGCGTCTTGATACAAGGGCACAGGAATAGCCCCAACCATCTGCGCCGCCATCATGGACCAATACAGATACGGTCGATTGCGCCCAATCACCGCGATAAAATCACCCTCAGAAACACCTAAATCCAACAAACCCAAGGCCAAGGCTTCGACCTCATCAGCGGTCTGGGACCACGTCCAGCTTTGCCAAATCCCGTATTCTTTCTCACGGTACGCAGGCGCGGATCCGAATTGAGTAGCGTTGCGGTGCAAAAGCGCTGGTACGGACGTTAGCCCTCCAGCGCTATCAAGCGTCTTCAACAATTTTTATTCCTCCCTAACTGATTGCAAATGCCATCAGCCGCGACTCTTTTTGACGAGTCTGCACCTTCATTGGATGCACAGTTACCTTCGCCGTCAACTTTTTCCTGAAGTTTTCTAAAACCTAACGAATTGTAACAAGCCTCGAAGAACGCTTGAAATTGATCTCGTGCCCAATCCACAGTGGGTCCACACCTTAATGGAATGGGACAGCTCGTGCCGCTAAATCAAATTGCCACACAGACCCTTACAGCCGCTGGTCTTAATCTTATTGGTCAAGGTCTTACGATCTTTGACAGTGATCTTAGATTGGCTGTCAGCAATGCTCCGTTTCAAGAAATGTTCGAGCTTCCCGATCACCTTGTTGAAACGGGAACCTCTTTTGCGACAACGATCCGTCACCTCGCCTTGCAGGGTGAATACGGCGAAGTTGATGACATCGAGGCCTTTGTGATGGAACGCGCACGTGTCGCGCGGGCTTTTGAACCTCATTATATGGAACGCACCCGATCAAACGGCCGAATCATTTCTGTTGAGGGGTCGCCGCTCCCCGAAGGGGGCTGGATTACCGTATACACAGACATCACCAGCACCAAAAAACAAGAGGCCCTTTTGCGCGGTCGCTCAGAAGAATTAAGCGATCAAGTCCTCGCACACACAGAAGAATTGGCCAGCACAAACCGCGCTTTGGCTGCGACCGTTTCGGCTTTGGGCGAGACCAAACGCCACCTGACCGAGGTCGAAGCCCGCACGCGCTTAACCACCGAAATGATGCCGGCCCACATCGCTCACATCGATGAAACAGGCCACTATACATATTCAAACCGACGACTTCGCACGATTGTCCGCGGACGCCCAAACAACATCGTTGGGCTCCACATATCCCAAGCGTTAGGAGCGGATGTCTACGCAAAGATCAAGCCAGCGCTCACTACCGCATTTGACGGAGAAAACGCGGTAATGGAGTTTACAGATGCCCTGAGCGCCAATCGCATTCGGGTGGCATTTACCCCTGACACGCGTGGCGGTGTTTATATTTTGTCGATGGATGTCACCAAGGAGACCCAAGCCCGCGTGGCCCTCCAACAAACCCGCAAACGCGAATTGGCCGCCCAGCTCACTTCAGGTTTGGCACATGATTTCTCAAACTTGTTGACCATCATACTTGGGATGCAATCCAAACTTGGACGCCTTGAAGGGTTACCAGAATCTGCAAAGGCGCTTGTTGATGGCACCTTGAACGCAGCCAAGCGCGGAGGAGAACTGCTGGGCAGTATCGCAGAAATCACAACCCAAAGAGTTCATCGCCCACGCGCGACCCATTTACGAACGCTGCTTGAAGACACGCAAATTCTTGCAGCACCCTCGCTGCCCAAGGGTGTAAAATTCGTCCTAAATCCCCAAGTGCCAGATGCCCCAGTTTTGCTGGATCAGGGCGCCATTCAAGACGCATTGCTGAACCTTATTCTAAACGCTCGCGATGCTTGTGGTTCGAATGGGAAGGTTACATTAGATGTAAGCACCGTTCACGACACCTGGATAGAATTCACAGTGAGCGACACAGGCACTGGGTTTTCTCCAGAGGCTCTTGAGCACGGGTGCGACCCTTTCTTCACGACCAAGGGCTCTGAGGGAACCGGATTAGGGCTGCCAATGGTATATGATATTACCAAACTGGCGGGTGGCGATTTGCGTCTGCAAAACGCATACAACGGCGGGGCAAGCGTTAGGCTTAGGTTGCCACTGCGGCTGTGCCCTGACGTGACTGGTGGGTTGGCATTACTCGTCGAAGATAACGATGATTTGCGTGCCTTTTACCGCGAAATGCTCATTGATATGGGGCATAGTGTGATCGAGGCGACATCAACAGACGAAGCAACCGCATTGATCGCCGATTTACCAGACATTGCGGTGATCCTATCCGACATAAAGCTAAACGGTGAAGGAACTGGTTTAGACCTACTCAAACGGATCGACATCGCAAAAACGCCTGTTGTCCTTATGACATCGCTGCCACCAAACGATCCCTTGCATCAAGAAGGCCAAGCGATCACTACCGTCTTATCCAAACCCTTTGCACAGGTTGATTTGGTAAATGTTCTAAAATCAAAGGTGACCCAATGAACGCTCCGCTTGTCACCATTCTAGACGACGAACCAGCCATCCGCATGATGCTCGCTGACGCCCTTGAGGATGCAGGGTTTCGCACCCTAAGCTTTGGACGAGCCCGCGAATTTGAAGCTGCGCTCAAGAACCATACACCCGATGTGTGCTTGGTTGATCTTTCATTGCCTGACACCGATGGCCTGACGGTCGTTCACAGGCTTGCCCTTGAACAAGGCGCATCCGTGATCATCATTTCTGGTCGCGCCCAAGTGCAAGACCGCGTGACGGGCCTTGAGTTGGGCGCTGACGATTACATCATCAAGCCCTTTGCCCCGTCCGAAGTTGTTGCAAGGGTACGTGCCAGACTGCGGAGCGGCAAAACGATGGTGCAGGCCAGCAACACCGCCGTTTTCAACGGGTGGACTGCACAATTTGACGCTTACACTTTGATTGATGATGCAGGCGAGACGACGCCGTTTTCCCATGCAGAAGGCGAGGTTTTGCGACTTTTCCTTGAAAGTCCTAAGCGGTTGATCAGCCGAACACAGATGCAGGAATCTTTAGGTGGGTTGGCCAACGAAAGCTTTGATCGCGCAATGGATGTGCGGATTTCACGACTGCGTACCAAGTTGCGTGAGGATCCAAAAAACCCGCAACTGATCAAAACGATTTACGGGGCAGGCTACATCTTTCTAGGTGATGTCAGCTGGAATTAGCCCCCGTAAGCGGATTGAGGTAATTTTTGCATAAAAGCGCTTCACCTCACTGAAAACACTGATAGAATCACAGTCATGTTAGACGTCGTACTATACCGCCTTGGCCAAGCAGCCTGTCCGCGCTTTTATCGTGTGGAAATCGCGATGAACTTGTTCTCAGAGGTCTCTGTGCTTCGCGAATGGGGCATCAAAGGCGGGACACCGCGCGAAGTGATTACCTGCTATGGTAACCTTCGCGAGGCCTCCCACGCCGCTGACAGATACCGCGAGCGCGCCCTAAAGCGTGGGTACGCCCGCCAAAACTAATGGCTTTTACTCTGCAGCGATCGTCTCATTGGCAGCTTCGACCTTTACAGCAGAAAACTTGAACTCTGGGATTTTCCCATAGGGATCAATCGCCGGATTGGTCAGGATGTTTGCCGCAGCTTCAACAAAAGCAAATGGTAAGAAAACCATATCCGGTGCAACCGCCCTATCCATACGCGCCATAATGACAATCGATCCACGCTTTGTCGTCAAACGTACATGCCCACCCGGCTCAACACCCAATTTGCGCAAAGTCGAGGGATGCAAAGAACAGTTTGCCTCGGGCTCCAACCCATCCAAAACCGTGGCACGGCGTGTCATAGAGCCTGTGTGCCAATGCTCAAGCTGACGACCTGTTGTTAGGATCATCGGATAATCAGCGTCGGGCACATCATCGGGGGCAATCACACTGGCAGGCGTGAACTTTGCACGCCCATCCGTCCGTGGGAAACCGTCGCCAAACACGACCGCTTGACCGGGGTCCTCGGGGCTGAGTGATGGATAGGTTACCGCTTGGGTCGTCAGGCGATCCCAAGTGATGTTATCGAGGCTGCGCATGTTCACGCCCATCTCGGCGAAGACTTCACTTGGATGTGTGTAGGTCCAGTCCAAGCCACATCGCTTGGCCAATTCGACCTCGATCCACCAATCCTCTTTGGCCTCACCTGGTGGGGTCACCGCAGGGCGCACCATTTGTACCTGACGGTTGGTGTTCGACACTGTACCCGTTTTTTCATAAAGCGCCGAAGCTGGCAAAATCACATCCGCATAGTTGGCGGTTTCCGTGATGAAAATGTCCTGAACCACCAAGTGGTCAAGCTTGGCCAAAGCATCTCGCGCATGCTCGACATCAGGATCAGACATCGCTGGATTTTCACCCAAGACATACATCGCTTTGATTTTATCCTCATGGACCGCATCCATAATCTCGGTCACTGTAAGGCCTTTCTCATTCGAGAAATCACCTGATCCCCAAACTTCGGTAAAGGCAGAGCGCACGCCGTCATCCATCACCGATTGGTAATCTGGCAAAAACATCGGCACGAGACCCGCATCAGAGGCGCCCTGCACGTTGTTTTGCCCACGCAAAGGATGCAACCCAGATCCCGGACGGCCGACTTGCCCTGTCATCAACGCAAGTGAAATCAAACAGCGAGAATTGTCCGTCCCATGGATATGTTGGCTCACCCCCATGCCCCAGAAAATCATCGCGGCGTTGGCCCCAGCGAAAGTTCGCGCCACAGCGCGTAAGTCATCCGCACTGATGCCGCAAATCTCAGACATCTTTTCAGGTGTGAAATCTTTTAGGTGCTCTTTCTCAGCCTCCCAATTTTCGGTGTAAGCGTCGATGTATTGCTTGTCGTAAAGCCCCTCTTCCACGATCACATGCATAATCGCATTCAGCATCGACACATCCGC
>JALZUL010000239.1 GCA_023301665.1 Ascidiaceihabitans sp. | reverse complement strand
GAATGGCAGCAAAGTCCGCATTGCGGACCAAGTTTCATCTTCCCCATTAGGAAAAAAGGGCCGCTCCAGAGCGGCCCTTTCCAGTTTTTACTGACCCAATTGTTCAGTGCTTAGCTGATTTAGCAGCTTCAGACTTATGCCCGACAAACAACACAACAATACAGATGACGGCTGAAATCAATGTATACAAACCAGGCAATGGTCCGCCCGCGCCCATATACATGGCCCCATCAACAACAGCCCAATTTGCTTCTTCATATGGAAAACCCATGGTTCTCTCCTTTTAAAAGTGTTTATGCCAAGCTTATTCAGCTGGGGCTGGTGATGCAGAAATACCTTCTGGATAGCCCTGTGCAGGTACTTTGACTGTGTCCATTCCAGCGATTTCCGCGCCTTCGGGGACCCGCAGCATGCCCAACCCGTTTAGGATCAGCGACACAACGTAGCCCGGCACAAAACCCAGCAAGAAGAAGACGATCGCACCAACAATCTGACCAAACAGGTTGATCGTTGCGACACCCTCGCCTTGTAACGCTGGAAAGCCAGAGCCAAACACGCCCAACAAGATCACACCGTAAAGGCCGATTGTACCGTGAACCGTGACTGCGCCAACAGCATCATCGATGCCGCGCTTTTCAAGCCAAGCCGCACATGGTGCCAAGATAACACCCGCAGAGAAGGCAATAATGAAGGCAAGTGCTGGGAAGTAGATATCAAGTCCAGATGCCGTTGAGATAATCCCAGCAAGTGCGCCAGACATCATCCAAAATGGATCTTTGGTCCAAATCCACGCCCCAATGATACCGCCGGCAACCGCCATCAAGATATTGAATGACAAAGCTGACAAGGTGATGGGTGTCCCATAAATGGTTGAGAACTTATCGCCAAACCAGCTCCATGCTTCACCCGGAACAATCACGCAGGCCATCAAGAAGCCCCAGAAACCAACGATAATCAGCATCAAGCCAACAACAGTCAGCGGCATGTTGTGCCCAGCAATGTGATTTGCACTGCCATCCGCGTTGAACTTACCGATGCGCGGTCCAAGATTGATCAAAACACCCAAGGCAAAGAAACCGGCAACCGCGTGTACAAGACCCGCTGCACCAAAGTCATGAACCCCGAACTTGGTCACCAACCAGCCGTCTGCATGCCAACCCCAAGCGGCCGCAACCACCCAAGCAAAGCTGCCCAAAACGATCGCTAAGATAACAAAGCCAACGGTTTGAATACGCTCAATCACAGCACCCGACATAATAGAGGCCGTGGTCGCGGCGAACAAAGCGAATGCGCCAAAGAACACACCAGATGCATTGTCAGCAATGTTTGGCCCCATGTATTGGGCGCTGTCACCCCAACCCCATGCGATAGCGTTTGCATATTCTGCACCGGAAATCCCTGCAGGTCCTGGCGAGCCTGTAAAGCCTGTTGGCAGTGCCCAGTAGATCCACCAACCAAAGAAATAGAAAGTTGGGATCATAAAGGCGAAGGCAAGAATATTTTTAACGCCTGATGACAGAACGTTTTTCATACGCGACGAGCCCATCTCGTAGGCCAAAAAGCCGGCATGAATTATGATCATTAAAGGAATGGTCAGGTAATAGAATACTTCGGCAAACATCGTGTTTGTCGTCGCACTCCCGCCCTGTAATGCGGCGACTTGCGCCGTCAATTCTGCGATTTGTTCTTCCACGGTTGAACCCCCATTTGGATCAGTTTTGTGTTGGATCTTGTTTCGTTCGGCGTGCGCCGACGTATGTCTTCTTGCGGCGCTAACAAAAATGAACCACGAACCCTGCCTTCTGGCTAGTACTTTCTTAACTTTAATGAAAATTAGTTTCCTGATGGTTGAGGCCGCTTAAATTTAGTGCTAGCGTTTGAGTCGAACATTTGAACAGCACCGGGAGGGAACCTTGTCATGTGCGGAATTGTCGGACTTTTTCTGAAAGACCCATCACTGGAGCCAAATCTTGGCGATATGCTGACGGACATGTTGGTCACAATGACTGACCGCGGCCCTGATAGTGCAGGAATCGCAATTTATGGTGGTGAATCAAAAGGTAACGCAAAATTAACAGTACAATCCGATACGCCCGATTTAGACTTTGATAAGCTCGATAACGACCTGCGCAAACGCGTCAAAGGTAAAGTGTCCTTAACGCAAAAAGACACCCATGCTGTGCTCGAAATTCAAGCCGATCAAGTGGCCGAAGCACGTGTCGTGCTCAAGGAAATCCGTCCAAATGTACGGGTCATGAGCCATGGTGAGACCCTCGAGATATTTAAAGAAGTCGGTTTGCCTAAAGACGTTGCAGCCCGCTTTGATGTGCGTGGCATGGCGGGAACCCATGGAATCGGCCACACGCGCATGGCGACGGAATCAGCCGTAACCACAATGGGGGCACACCCTTTCAACACCGGCCCAGATCAATGCCTTGTTCACAATGGCTCACTCTCAAACCACAATTCCCTGCGCCGTAAACTGCGCCGACTTGGCGTACATATTGAGACAGAAAACGATACCGAAGTTGGTGCCGCCTACCTGACTTGGAAGATGCAGAACGGATCGACCTTAGGCGAAGCTTTGGAAAGCTCGCTTGAAGATCTCGATGGCTTTTTCACCTTTGTTGTGGGCACCAAAGACGGCTTTGGCGTGGTCCGCGATCCTATCGCTTGCAAACCCGCAGTGATGGCTGAAACCGATCAATATGTGGCCTTTGGGTCAGAATATCGTGCGTTGGTGAACCTCCCCGGGATTGAAGATGCCCGTGTTTGGGAACCAGAACCCGCAACCGTTTATTTCTGGAGCCACGACAAAGCGCCCACGACACAGGAAAAGGCCGCCTAATGCAAACTTTCGACCTTGAAGCCCAAGGATTGCGCGAATTGAACGCAACCTTGCAGGCCCAATCCGACAGCACCAACGAAACCACTTGGGAAATCGTAAATCCAAAAGGCAGCCATGCAATTGCTGTCGGCCTTGATGCCCCGATCGAGGTGAACGTCAAAGGTTCAACAGGCTACTACTGCGCGGGCATGAACAAGCAAGCGACAGTACATGTTCACGGCTCTGTTGGGCCTGGCACTGCAGAAAATATGATGTCGGGCACCGTAATTGTTGAGGGCGACGCCTCTCAATATGCCGGTGCAACAGGCCAAGGCGGGACACTTGTGATCAAAGGCAATGCCTCCTCGCGTTGTGGGATCTCGATGAAAGGGATCGACATTATCGTGCATGGCAATATCGGCCATATGAGCGCGTTCATGGCACAATCGGGCAATCTGGTGGTCTGTGGTGATGCTGGCGAAGCTTTAGGTGACTCTCTTTATGAGGCGCGCCTGTTTGTTCGTGGCACTGTAAAATCACTCGGCGCTGATTGCATCGAAAAGGAGATGCGTCCAGAGCATATCACCCTTTTGGAAGATTTGCTTGCGCGGGGCGGATGTGATGCCAAAGCCAGCGAATTCAAACGCTATGGATCCGCTCGTCAACTATACACTTTTAACATCGACAACGCGTACTGAGGCGGAAAATCATGACAAATGACAACGGCGCACCGCGCACAGTTCCGGTTCAATCCGCAACATTCACCAACAAAGTAAACGCAGAAATCCGTCGGGCCGCAGCGACAGGCATCTATGACATTCGCGGCGGCGGCGCAAAGCGCGCGGTTCCGCATTTTGATGACCTCCTGTTTCTGGGGGCATCCATGTCGCGCTATCCTTTGGAAGGTTACCGTGAAAAATGCGAAACATCTGTGACCTTAGGCACCCGTTTCGCAAAGAACCCCATTAAGCTGGATATTCCCGTGACCATCGCTGGCATGTCTTTTGGGGCCTTATCTGGCGGTGCAAAAGAAGCCCTCGGGCGCGGCGCGACTATGGCTGGCACCTCGACCACCACGGGTGATGGCGGGATGACCGAGGAAGAGCGCGGCCATTCAAACAAGCTGGTCTATCAGTATCTACCTTCACGCTACGGGATGAACCCTGACGATTTACGGCGCTGTGATGCGATCGAGATCGTAGTGGGCCAAGGCGCAAAACCCGGCGGTGGTGGCATGTTGTTGGGTCAAAAGATCAGCGACCGCGTGGCTCAGATGCGCAATTTGCCCAAAGGCATCGATCAACGCTCCGCTTGCCGCCACCCTGACTGGACCGGCCCCGACGATCTTGAGATCAAAATCCTCGAATTGCGTGAAATCACCAATTGGGAAAAGCCGATTTACATTAAGGTTGGCGGCGCAAGGCCCTACTTTGACACCACTCTTGCTGTCAAAGCTGGCGCAGACGTCGTGGTTTTGGACGGGATGCAAGGCGGCACTGCTGCAACCCAAGACGTGTTTATTGAACATGTCGGTCAACCCATTCTAGCCTGCATTCGCGAGGCCGTACGCGCCTTGCAAGACCTGGACATGCACCGCGAAGTGCAACTGGTTGTTTCTGGTGGCATTCGCCACGGCGCTGATGTTGCTAAATGCATGGCGCTTGGCGCTGACGCTGTGGCCATTGGCACAGCTGCATTGATTGCGCTGGGGGACAACGACCCAAAATGGGAATCCGAGTATCAAAAACTGGGAACCACAGCGGGTGCCTATGATGATTGGCACGAGGGCCAAGACCCTGCAGGCATCACCACCCAAGACCCAGAGCTGATGAAGCGCTTTGATCCGGTCGAGGGGGGGCGGCGTTTAAACAACTACCTCAAGGTTATGACCTTGGAAGCGCAAACCATCGCCAGAGCTTGTGGTAAAAACCATCTGCACAATCTTGAACCAGAAGATTTATGCGCCCTCACGATGGAGGCCGCTGCAATGGCACGAATTCCGCTTGCAGGGACCGATTGGTACCCAGGCAAGCCGGGCACATCTTACTAAAACACATCAAGTGGCGCGGCCGGATACGGTACGCGCCGCACTTTATATAAAGACAACAGGGAATACTGATCATGGCTACTGATCTCGCAAAATTCGCCAAAACCAACGGCATCAAATATTTTATGATCTCCTTCACCGACCTATTTGGTGGGCAACGGGCCAAGCTGGTCCCGGCCCGCGCTATAGCTGACATGCAAGAAGACGGCGCAGGGTTTGCAGGGTTTGCCACTTGGCTTGACCTAACACCTGCTCACCCCGACATGCTGGCAGTGCCAGATCCTGAAGCCGTTATTATCCTGCCGTGGGACAAAACCATCGCATGGGTGCCCGCCAATTGCGTGATGGAAGGTGAAGACGTCGCCCAAGCCCCGCGCAATGTTTTGCGCAAATTGATCGCCGAAGCCGCAGACGAAGGCATGCATGTCAAAACCGGCATCGAGGCCGAGTTCTTCCTACTCACCCCTCAAGGGAATCAAATCTCTGACAGTTTCGATACCGCGGCCAAACCTTGTTATGATCAACAAGCGTTTATGCGTCGCCTTGATGTGATCCGCGAGATTTCCGACTATATGCTAGAGCTGGGTTGGAACCCTTATCAAAATGACCACGAGGACGCCAACGGCCAGTGGGAAATGAATTGGGATTTCGACGACGCCCTAAAAACGGCAGATAAGCACAGCTTCTTCAAATTCATGACCAAATGTGTCGCGGAAAAACACGGCTACCGCGCGACCTTTATGCCCAAACCAATCGAAGGGCTCACGGGCAACGGCTGCCACGCACATATTTCGGTTTGGGATGCGGCGGGTGATGCAGCGACCACAAACGTCTTTGCAGGCGATGGCGACGGACAAACCGGCGAAGTTGGCCTATCAGAGCGTGGGAAACACTTCCTAGGTGGGATCATGAAACACGCCTCGGCCTTAGCTGCGATTACCAACCCGACCGTCAACAGCTACAAGCGGATCAATGCACCGCGCACGATGTCTGGTGCCACTTGGGCCCCCAACACAGTGACATGGACTGGCAACAACCGCACACACATGGTGCGTGTTCCCGGACCCGGTCGCTTTGAGCTACGCTTGCCAGATGGCGCGGCCAACCCATACCTTTTACAAGCCGTAATTATCGCTGCAGGTCTGTCAGGCGTTCGTTCTAAAGCCGATCCCGGCCCCCGCCACGATATCGATATGTACGCCGAAGGCCACACCATCACCGATGCGCCAAAGCTGCCCCTGAATATGCTCGATGCGATGAGAGAGTACGATAAAGATGACAGTCTCAAAGCAGCAATGGGCACAGAGTTCTCAGCAGCCTACTTAAAAATGAAGATGCAAGAATGGAACGACTTCACGTCCTACTTCTCGCAATGGGAACGCGAGAACACGCTCGACATCTAAAGCATATCAAAGGTGGGCGATGCGCCCACCTCATCGCAAACCGATCCAAATTCATCTTGCAAAAAAACTTCCGCCGGAGGCTTCACCTCAAAACCCGCCGCGACACCTGACAAGGAGCATACCATGACAAAACGCGTTGCTATTATTGGCGCAGGACCATCTGGCCTTGCACAGTTGCGGGCCTTTCAATCAGCTCAAAACGCTGGTGCAGACATTCCAGAAGTTGTTTGTTTCGAGAAACAATCCAATTGGGGTGGGTTATGGAACTACTCTTGGCGCACGGGATTGGACGAATACGGCGAACCCGTCCATGGCTCGATGTATCGCTATTTGTGGTCAAACGGCCCTAAAGAAGGGTTGGAATTTGCCGATTACTCCTTTGAGGAACATTTCGGCAAACAAATCGCGTCATACCCGCCACGGGCTGTGCTGTTCGACTATATCGAGGGCCGTGTGAAAAAAGCTGGGGTGCGCGACAAAATCCGCTTTAGCACCGCTGTCAAAAACGTAGACTTCAAAGATGGTATCTTCACCGTCACCGCGCGTGATCTTCCAAACGATCGGCTGTATTGCGAGGAATTTGACCACGTGATCGTCTGCAACGGTCACTTCTCTACACCAAATGTGCCGCACTTTGATGGGTTTGATAAATTCCCGGGCCGTGTCCTGCATGCCCATGATTTCCGCGATGCCGTCGAATTCAAAGACCAAGATATTTTGATCATCGGCACCTCCTATTCCGCCGAAGATATTGGATCGCAGTGCTGGAAATACGGTGCAAAATCGATCACCGTCAGCCACCGCACCGCCGCAATGGGCTATGACTGGCCTGACAACTGGGCAGAGGTCCCCCTTCTGACGCATATGGACGGAAAAACCGCGCACTTCAAAGATGGCACACGTCGAGATGTCGACACGATCATCTTATGCACTGGCTACCAACACAGCTTCCCGTTCATGTCTGAAGATTTGCGCCTGAAAACAGCCAACCGCTTGGCGAGCAATGATTTATATAAAGGGGTTGCTTACGTTCACAATCCTGACCTGTTCTACATTGGTATGCAGGACCAGTGGTTCACCTTTAACATGTTTGACGCGCAAGCTTGGTGGGCACGTGATGTGATCATGAGTCGGATCGAGACGCCTGACAAAGCTGCGATGCTTAGCGATGTCAAAGACCGCGTTGCGCGTGAAGACGCGGGGCAAGATGACTACGATGCAATCTGGTATCAGGGTGATTACGTCAAAGAACTGATTGGCGAGACCGACTATCCTGACTTTGACCTTGAAGGCGCATGCCAAGCATTCAAAGAGTGGAAAGGTCATAAGAAGAAAAACATCATGACATTCCGCGACAACAGCTATGCCTCTGTGATTACTGGCACAATGGCTCCGAAACATCACACGCCTTGGAAAGACGCGCTGGATGACAGCCTAGAGGTATACCTGCAAAATTGATCCCCCCTGTAAGATCGACACCGATTTTCCGCCGCTCATTCGAAATCGATTGGGCGGCGGATTACGGCTCTAGGAGCAAACATGATCTAGATTAGGATCTTGGGCGTTCTTTCTTAGGATCGTAATGTGCAAAGGGCACAATTGTTGCTGGCAGGCGTTTTTGATGCCCATCAAGTTTCCCGATCTCTAGGGCCGTACCAATTTCAGCATGAGCGACATCCACACGCGCCAACGCAATGTTCTTGCCCAACAAAGGTGAGCGCATGGATGACGTAACCTCGCCAATTTGCGCGCGTCCGATGTGCAGGCAATCGCCGTGCTCCACATCCACATTGCTATCAATATCAAGCCCAACCAATTTATGGCGCGGGTGCTCTTTGCGTCGGATCAACGCGTCGCGACCAATAAAATCATCGGTCTTGGATTTCAACGGACACGTAAAGCCGATGCCGGCTTCAAAAGGGTCGGTCTGATCCGAAAAATCATATCCGGCAAAGATAAGCCCTGCCTCAATGCGCACCATATCCAATGCCTCAAGCCCCATGGGGGTTATACCGTGGTCTTGGCCCGTTTCCCAAATCGCATCGAACACTTCTTTGCAATCTTTAGGGTGGCAGAATACCTCATAGCCCAATTCACCGGTGTAGCCCGTGCGTGAGATCACGATGGGTGTGCCATGTTCATCGTTTAGCCTTGCAGGCGTGAAGCGGAACCAATCGAGTTGATCGAAATCAGGGTTATGTGGCGCGGTCCAGATCAGTTTACGCAACAAGTCACGGCTTTCGGGTCCTTGAACCGCCAGATTGTGCATCTGATCGGTTGAGCTGCGCACCAAAACTTCAAGCTCTAGCTTTTGCGCTTGTTCACGGATCCATTCCCCACCGTAATCACTGCCCCCGATCCAACGGAAATTGTCTTTGCCCAAACGAAACACGGTTCCGTCGTCAATCATGCCACCGTGCTCATAGCACATCGCAGTATAAACGACGCCCCCAACCGGCAGGGTTTTCATATTACGTGTGAAAATATATTGGCACAACGCTTCTGCATCTGGCCCCAATATCTCGAATTTACGCAACGGGGTTAAATCAAGCACAATACATTTCTCACGGCACGCCCGATACTCTGCGATAGGCCCCGCTTTTGAATAGCAATTGGCCAGCCAATATCCGTTGTATTCGACAAAATTGGAGGTGTGTTTGGCAAGGCTCTCGTGAAAGCCGGTCTCTTTGGTCATTTTGGGATCCGATTCTGGAGTAGGACGATAAGCGACCGCGCGCTGAAACGTCTCTTTTCCGCTATAGGTACGAACGTGAATATCGGTTGGGTTCCAGCCGTTGGCCGCCGAAGTGTCATCAGGGCAGGCAGAAGACACACACACTAAATCAGTCAATGCCCGTACCAACACATAATCCCCGGGGCGCGACCAAGGTTCATCGGCGTACATGACACCGTGATCATCAATGCTCGTATTAAAGAAGAAGTTGATCGCCATCCATCCAGCGCGTCCACGCACACCGTAAGTATCAAGCGCTCCGTTGAAGTTATCTGAGCAATTGGCGTGCCCGGGATACCCAATATCGTCATAATATTTGGCCGCACAAGCTAGCGCAAAAGCATCATGGCGGCCGCAGGTATCTTGCACCACTTCGATCAAGGGAAGCATATCTTGATCATAGTATTTCCCATGCAAACCCGGCATTGGGTAATCGTGACCTTGGATAGAACGGGTCGTTGTCATATCCAGCGGGAATTGATCCCCTTTGTCTAATTTGCGTGCTGAAAAGCACTGAAAGTCAGTGCATTGTCGCCCATCCACGTCCAAAATCTGGATATAATCCCCAGCCTTCACAAAGAAGCTTTCGGCTGTTTGGCTATGCACCCGAATATCTTGGAGCGGATCGGCCAAAGGCGTTGGCACCTCAAAGCGCGCAATCGATTTTAAGGTCGCGCGCTTGATCAAAACA
>JALZUL010000238.1 GCA_023301665.1 Ascidiaceihabitans sp. | reverse complement strand
CATTAAACCGTAGCTCGCGTTTTCACCCTATCGCTCCCCCTTTAGCGCGGCCTCGAGCTATCCAATTGGACGGCAAAACCGACCAAATCAAATCCTTTAGGGCAAAATTCAAAGGGCGCTCGGGTCAATACGGCCCTCAATTCATCAAAAACTGAAGAGCTTGAATACCTCATTAAGGTATTGATATTTTGACACTTATCGGTGTATCCGTCTCTGTAATTTTGAAAAGCCGATCAATATTTGGATGTGCACCCGGCCGGTTCTTTGCATCTGCTGTGTGTTCTCCAAAAATAGCGAGACCATGCAACGCCACTTCGGCATTAATTGTGCCAAAATTTTCAGCAAGGTACTTATAGACAGCTACGGAGCCTTGTTTGCCCGGCTGGTTCTCAATCGTATCGATTACGTTACCCGAGTGATCTATGATCTCAACGCTTGCGACGCCGTCGATCGAAGGAAGCAGGTCCAAATTGTCTTTGAAGGATGCCATTGGTTGAATCACGATAATTTCCTTTTTTACGCGGTCTTACTGCTTAGCAGCCCAAACTCGCAATTTATAAGCTCTTTAAATTCTAGGCTGCATATTTCAAGGCCGTTTTCTTTCTCGTGTTAACTCTGCAAAAACACTTTTGTTAACGGCCAGAGCCAACAGCCATGATGAACGCCTATATTTAAGTGCTGATAACGTTTGAGACTTTAATATTGATGCCAAACCAAATCATCCGGCTTCTGCTGCGCGATAGGAAGATTGGTTGCTCTCGAAACGATTGACAGAATTTGTAATTTCTCCAATCAATGAAGCAATACATGTTTCCACTCAAACCGAGTTGCCTCAATGCTCTAAAGCGACAAGCACACCGGCCGTACCCTCTGCTCATCCAGCGGCTCGGGCATTCCGGCACTCATACAAGCTAACAACGGCGGTCAATCCATCAATAACGAAGCCGCGATCACTGGAGGGATTGTCATCACCAGAGTTTGTGTAACGGTTTACCAGCGCCGGCCTTAGCGGGGTGTACGAAGCCTCCGAAATACTGAGTTTCAACAAACACATTTCCTAGACCTTCAGGAGCACTAAAATGTCTCATATTTTCCCCCGCCACTGCCACTCTACTTTGCCCACAGCTGTCGGCGGCGACGGATGCTTCCTTATTGATGAGACTGGCAAACGATATTTCGATGGATCCGGTGGCGCGGCAGTGTCGTGTCTTGGTCATTCAAACGAAAACGTCATTGCCGCTATTAAGAAACAAGCTGAGCAATTGGCCTATGCCCACACCGGTTTCTTTACAACAGATCCTGCGGAAGAGCTTGCCAATCTTTTGATCCAATACGCACCTGGCGATCTTGATCGTGTTTACCTCGTTTCTGGCGGATCTGAAGCCGTTGAAGCGGCCATGAAACTCGCCCGTCAATTTCACATTGAAAACGGCGAACCAGAACGCAAACATGTTATCGCCCGCCGTCAAAGTTATCATGGGAACACTTTAGGGGCGTTGGCCGCAGGCGGAAACGCGTGGCGAAGACAACAGTTTTCACCATTGCTCATTAACGTAAGTCACATAGCCCCCTGTTATGCGTACGCCGAACGCGACGAGGCCGAAACGTTGGTTGAATATGGTCAACGCACGGCAAATGAGCTTGAGACCGAAATTTTGCGCCTTGGGTCAGAGAACGTAATGGCCTTTTTGGCGGAACCGGTGGTCGGTGCAACTCTCGGCGCGGTGCCCGCAGTTGAGGGGTATTTTAAGCGCATCCGTGAGATCTGCGATCAGTACGGCGTATTGCTCATTTTAGATGAAGTCATGTGCGGCATGGGGCGCACAGGTCATTTATTCGCCTGCGACGCCGAGGATGTCGCACCAGATATCCTATGCATCGCCAAAGGATTGGGTGCAGGGTATCAACCCATTGGCGCAATGTTGTGCACGCGTCAAATCTATGACGCACTCGCAGATGGAACAGGTTTTTTTCAACACGGCCATACCTATCTTGGCCACCCAATCGCCGCAGCTGTAGGCTGTACCGTGCTAAAAGAGATCCTTAACAATGATCTGGTGCCTCAGGTACAGGCACGTGGATCATTTTTAGACAAAGAGCTTCATAAGGTATTTGATCAACACCCGCATGTCGGTGACATTCGTGGTCGGGGTCTGTTTTGGGGCATCGAACTAGTGAAGGATCGGGAAACAAAAACACCCTTCGATCCAGCCCTTGGACTCGCGGGAAAACTCAAAAAAGCCGCATTCTCAGAAGGTCTAGCTTGTTATCCGATGCCTGGTACACGTGATGGCCGCATCGGTGATCATGTCATGTTAGCTCCACCGTTTATTGCATCAGAGGCAGAGCTCGCCGAAGCAACGCAAAGCCTCGCGCGAGCCCTAGAGAACGTGCTCTAAACGGCCGGAAAACCATGTACGTTTTTATTTCAGGTAATTTTCAGCTTTTGTTGCCTCGATATCTACTTTTCATTGCTCGGCTCAAAGTAAGCGCATCAAGTAGTTTTGCGTTCAGGCGTCAATGCGTTCCAGAATTATCCATTCGCCTCTTTCATAAGTGATAAAGTACCCAGTCGGTGGCGTAGATTTGACGTTCGAAAACCTGCGCATAAGCCTGTCTTTGATTATTGGAAGCGTGGTTTGGTTCCTCAAGACAATGTAACTTTGGTTTGGGCGCCCACCTGCAGCGACAACCTCAAAATCGGGATCGCCGTTTGAAACCAAGCCCTCTAATCCATCGAGTGCGATGATTAATTCAGGGCTTTGTTCCCCATCTATCAATACGTCTTTTCGACCGGATACAAACCGGCTAACCAATTGGGCATCCGTAATTAAGCTAGGCTTGCCTGCAAACGCATCAGCCCATTTATCCACATCGGATCGGTCTTGCTCCGCAATAAAATATGCCCCGCAGAGCCATGAAAGCGAAGCTGCAACTAAAATAACGAGACCTCGAAATTTTCTCTTTGGCCAGGCACAGACTCCGACACAGCCCATTAAGATCAACGGGGAAGCTGCAATAAGGGTATCGTTAAAATAGCCAATGCTGAGGTCAAGGAGCATCGCGCAAGTCACGG
>JALZUL010000237.1 GCA_023301665.1 Ascidiaceihabitans sp. | reverse complement strand
GTTGATCAGGTACATCTTTTGGACGCACGGCACCTTTTTCCAGCGCTTCCTTGTTCAAGAACAAAGAGCGGATCATCGCGGAAGACGAGGGGTTCATCAAAACGTTGGTGAACCAGCGCGCTTCAATTTTTAATGCTGTGTCGAAAGGGACCAAAGCCGCTTCGTACAGGACACTCAATACAGCTTTTGCTGCAGGGAAGGCGCCTTTTGTTTTGCCTGCCACCATTGCGTTGGCACCAACGTAATTCATGAAACCAGCTGGGTGGTAAGGTGCGCCGCCTGGCATTTTGAAGCCTTTGGCGTCCCATGGTTTCAGGATGTCAGCGTCTTTGGCTTCTAAAACCCAAGCTTTGGCCGCTGCCAGTGGGTCGTCAGAAATCTCGTCGATGACACCAAGCGATTTGGCTTTTTCTGGAGCGTTCATACGGCCTTCAAGGATCTGGGAGGATGCGTTGACCAAGCCCATTTTGAACAACATGCGTACCGTACCGCCGCCGCCTGGAAAGATACCCACGAGGGTCTCAGGTAGGCCAACTTTGGCTTTCGGGTTGGATGTACAGAAAATGCGGTGTGTGGCCAATGGCAGCTCTAGTCCAATACCCGCAGCAGTGCCGGGCAAAGCGGCAGCAATCGGCTTGCCGCCTTTGTTGGTTTTCTTGTCCATGCCTGCACGTTCAATTTTGCGCAGCAAAGCATGCATGCGCATCGTGCCCTCAAACAGGCCCTTAGCAGGGTCATCACCAGCGTCGGCTTTCATTTTGGCCAATAGGTTCAGGTCCATGCCGCCAGCAAAGGTTTCTTTGCCAGAGGTGATAACGATGCCCTTAACGGCGTCATCGCCAAGCGCGTCATCGATATGGTCGCTCAGCTCTTGCAAGCCATTGATGGACATCACGTTCATGGTCTTACCGGCCACGTCCCATGTGATTGTCGCGACGCCGTCGGCGTCTTTCGTCATTGTGAAATCAGTCATTTATATCTCCCGAGGTTGGGTTTTTTGACGGGGGTCGATGACCCGTAATTGGCGAATTTTTCCAGCAACATTTTGACAAGTGCCAAGGTTACGTTTGGCCCGTTGCTGCAATCGTCTTCGCTTAACGAAATACGCTTAAAATCATTTAAGTCTGTTCCGTCCAAGGGGTCGCTTGGGTCGAGCTTATACTTGAAAAACAACGGCGGTGTTTGTTGAACCAGACGCACATAGGTGCCGTCATTTGCCAGCTTGAGCTGAAGATTTACCATGCCTTCTGCCTTGGCAAGTGCCGCGACTGCATGGAAGGGATGTGCTTGTGCAACCATTATACGCGCTCGATTATTGTCGCGGCGCCCATGCCGGATGCGATGCACAAGGTGGCTAGGCCAACTTCTTTGTCTTGGCGTTCCAATTCATCGAGTAGCGTCCCGATAATCATTGCACCTGTCGCCCCAAGCGGGTGACCCATGGCAATAGATCCACCGTTCACATTTACCAACGAATGATCGACATTGAATTTGTCCATGAACAACATAACAACAGAAGCAAACGCTTCGTTCACCTCAAACAGATCGATGTCGGAAATGGTCATGCCACTGTCCTCAAGAATTTTCTTGGTTGCAGGGACGGGGCCAGTCAACATGATGGTCGGGTCTGTGCCGATCTTAGTGGTCGCACGGATACGAGCACGTGGCTTAAGGCCGTATTTTTCACCGAACTCTTTGTTGCCAATCAACACAGCAGCAGATCCGTCAACGATGCCCGACGAGTTGCCTGCGTGATGGATATGGTTAATTTTTTCCAAATGCGGGTACTTCATCAAGGCAACTTTATCAAAGCCGGGCATCATTTCTCCCATGGCTTGGAAGGCCGGGTTCAAGGAGCCCAATGATTGCATGTCGGTTTGCGGGCGCATGTATTCGTCGTGATCAAGGATCGACAGGCCGTTTATGTCGCGTACGTTGATGACTGAGTTGGCAAAGCGGCCCTCGTCCCATGCTTGTTTCGCTCGGCGCTGGGATTCAACAGCCAGCATATCGGCGTCATCGCGTGAATACCCGTGTTCGGTTGCGATGATGTCAGCACTGATGCCTTGCGGAACAAAGTAACTGTCCATAGCGATAGAGGGATCTGCCGCAATTGCAGCGCCGTCGGAGCCCATAGCGACACGGCCCATCATTTCGACACCACCGGCGATGTATGCCATGCCTGCACCGCCTTTGACTTGGTTCGAGGCCAAGTTCACAGCTTCCATCCCAGAAGCGCAGAAGCGGTTGATCGCAAGGCCCGGAATGGATTCATCAAGTTCAGAGGCAAGCACAGCAGAACGCGCCAAGCAGCCGCCTTGTTCCATAACCTGGGTCACGTTGCCCCAAATCACGTCTTCAACAGCGTGGCCTTCAAGATTGTTGCGTTCTTTGAGCGCGTTCATTGTCAAAGCGGACAAGCGAAGTGCTGTCACCTCGTGCAAGCTGCCGTCTTTGCGACCTTTGCCGCGCGGAGTGCGCAAAGCGTCGTAGATATATGCGTCGGTCATTTGATGATCCTTTCGAGGGTGTTCTTTGTATTCATTTGGGGGGCTTTCCCCAGTCTTTTCAAGATGTGCCGCTGCGTCGGTTACGCGCGATCAGCTGGGCTACCGGGCATCAGGTCATAAGGATGCTTCCAGCCTTCGGTTTCAGAGATGCGTGTGAGCCATGCATCAATGTTAGGCCAATCAGCGCGAACAAAGCCAAAGGGTTCTGGGTAAAATAAATAACCACAGCAACTGATGTCGGCGTTTGTTAAGGTGTCGCCGACAAGCCAGTCGCGGCCTTCGAGCTGTGTGTTTAGCGTCGCGTATGCGCCTTGAAGACGTCCAAGGTTGAACTGAATAACCTCTTGAGGACGTTTGTCTTCGGGCATGAAATTCATCAAAAAACGCGTCATTCCGGCGACAGAGCTTAGTTTGTGATTGTCAAAAAGTACCCAACGCAAAACTTCGCGGCGCTCTTCTGGGGAATTGCCTGCAAGCTTACGGCTCAAGTGACTGATGTAATCCTGTATCGCGCCAGACTGAGTGATGGTGTAATCATGTTCGGTGTCGACCAACGCTGGTACTTCACCCATCGCGTTGATCGCCTTGAAAGCGTCCGTTCTAGAGCCACCGTTGAAAAAGTCGACATAGACGGCTTCCCACTCGAGGCCAGCGAATTGCAAAGCCAAAGCCGCTTTGTAAGAATTACCACTTTCTCCAAAACAATGTAGTTTTAAAGCCATCTCAAAAACCTCCTAAAGGTACTATTTGATATGAAAGACTGGGGGTTTCACACCCCCAGACCCCCGTGAAGTTTATTTTGCAAGATGAACAGGGGTGTTCACCAAACATTAAGGTTAATGCGCGATGTCTCATCTGCGCAGTCGGCTGAAGAGCTAGTTTGCGTGCAAGGTGAAGCCTGACCGCGAAACTGTTAGGGTCAACCCCGATTAAAGTTTGGCGGCAGGCGGATCTTATTGCATCCGCCTTCATCTTGCCAAAAAACTTCCGCCGGAGGCTCCGGTTTCAAAGTCCCACGCTAACGTGGCGATTTCACAATTCCCGTGCGATCAGCTCCTTCATAATCTCATTCGTCCCGCCGTAAATCCGCTGAACACGGGCATCAGTCCACATCTCCCCAATGGCGTATTCCTGCATGAACCCATAACCGCCATGCAGCTGTAAACATTCATCTAGTACCCAAGCTTGCGTGTCGGTCGTCCAATACTTGCACATCGCAGCCTTATCGGGGGTGAGTCCACCGCGCAGATGCTCGGCCATACATTCATCGAAAAAGGCGCGGCTCACCATTGTTTTGGTTTTGCATTCGGCCAGTTTGAAACGGGTATTCTGGAACTGCATGATCGGGCCGCCAAAGGCTTCACGCTCACGGCAATACGCAATAGTGCGCTCTACAGCGCCTTCCATCGCGCCCACCGCCGAACAGGCGATGATCATACGTTCTTGTGGCAGCTGGTTCATCAATTGATAGAACCCATGGCCCTCAGCGCCACCTAAGATATTCTCAGGTGCAATCTCTACGTTGTCAAAGAACAACTCGGATGTGTCCGCCGCATGCATGCCGATTTTTTCCAGGTTTCGCCCACGAGCAAAACCAGCCGCATCGTCGGTTTCCAAAACGACCAAAGACACGCCTTTGGCCCCTAAAGTGGGATCAGTTTTAGCGGCAACAATTATGAGGTTGGCATGTTGTCCGTTCGTAATAAATGTCTTTTGGCCAGACAAACGGTAAGAGTTTCCGTCGCGCAGAGCCTTTGTTTTGATGGCTTGAACATCCGAGCCTGTCGAGGGTTCGGTCATTGCCAAAGCACCAACCAATTCGCCAGTAACCATCTTGGGAAGCCAGCGGGCTTTTTGCTCGTCTGTGCCACAGTTCAAGATGTAATGGGCGACGATCCCAGAATGGATGCCGTGCCCCCAACTGGCCAGATTGGCACGGCTGGCTTCTATCAAGATCGCGGCTTCATGACCGAAATCACCGCCGGCTCCGTCGAATTCTTCGGGGATGGAAGGGCACAGCAATCCCAATTCACCAGCTTCAGCCCATGTAGAGCGATCCATTTGGCCTTGTTTGCGCCAGCTGGCGAATTTAGGCGACCATTCATTGTTAATGAACTGCGCAGTCATGTCTGCGATCATCTTATGTTCGTCGCTCATCCACCCTTGAGCCATCGACATATCGTTCATACAGCGTCCTCCCCAGATGCGCTTATTTTTTGCGATTTTCCAATTCAGCGTTGAATAGGCGCAATCTGTGCCCGAGGTTTTCCTCGTCCACAACGCTGTTGAAATTCTCAAACAAGAACGACAGCGCTTCCCCTTCATCTAGGCCTGCATCCGCCGAGAAACGTTTCAGTTTGCGATACCCGTCTTCTGTCATTGCAACAGGAAACCGACGGGTGAGGCGGAAACGTTTT
>JALZUL010000236.1 GCA_023301665.1 Ascidiaceihabitans sp. | reverse complement strand
ATTCGTCTTTAACATCACTGTTGTCCGAGCTTGGTATCTGGCGTGTATGTGCCCTCGACTTCTTTTGTTACGGATTGGCCGCAGCGCATGATCCCTGCCGCGTGATCCCATGTTTGGGTCGGAGAGCCGTGCAATTCCCACCCTTTGTTGAGTGCCTCAGTCACTTTGTGACAGAAGGCTGAAGTGTCTTCTTCGGAAAGAAAGCGATAAAGTTTCATGTGAGCTCCTTAAGATGGGAAGGGCGATACGCCCAAAGCAATGTGAATGAGGGCTGCGATCACAAAGGTCAGCACAGCCATTACGACAAGAATGATGTCCTTTGATGCAGGTCCAGGTGCCGGGCGCACATATTCTGGCTCTGCGCGGTTGATCAAGATGACGGCTGCGATGGCCCAAGCCAGCATGCCACCAAACAAGATGATCGATGCCAAATCCCCGTTCACTAACAGGTGCGCAACGGCCCAAACTTTGACAGCGCTCAGCATCGGATGACGAAGACGCCCTTTTAAGCGCCCTGTGGTGGCAGACATCCCAATCAGGAAGAACACAGCCAACATCATCAGATTGTTCAGGCCAGTTAGAAAAGCAGGCGGCGTCCATACGGGGATAAATTCAGCCATGCGGTAGCCAAAGATCATCACCACAACGCTTATGATCACCAAAACAGCGACGATCTTTTTGCTGCGATCCCCCAAAGCCGCATGCCGCGCGGGCGCAAGGCGCTTAAAGAAGTGTGCTTGAGTCCAAAGAAGAAGGCCGAGGATAAGTAGGATCATGGGTGGGTTCCAATACTGGTTTATGTGGCGAGAGCTGCAATTGCCTCTACCTTTGCCAGAGTATCGCGTGCTGTGGCAACATGAAGGTTCTCAACGATCTTACCATCGACCACGGCCACGCCCTGACCGGATGCCTCTACCTCATGAAAGGCTGCGATTTGACGGCGGGCCAATTCGACCTCTGCGTCCGAGGGCGAAAACGCGGTATTTGTGACCTCAACCTGCGCCGGATGGATCAGGGTTTTGCCGTCAAACCCCATGTCACGCCCCTGTTCACATTCGACTTTGAGCCCCGCATCATCCTTGAACGCATTATAAACACCATCAACAATCGCCAGCCCATTGGCTTTTGCTGCGAGCAGGCACAGCCCCAATCCCGCCTGCAACGGCAGCCGGTCCGCGCGGTGACGGGTTTGCAGCTCTTTCGCCAGATCATTGGTGCCCATCACCATACCTTGCAGCATTGGGTGGCGCGCGATCTCAGGCGCATTTAACATCCCCAAAGGCGTTTCCATCATCGCCCACAAGGGCACCTCACCTGTGATCGCCGCCAAGGCATCTAGATCCTCAGCCCCATTCACCTTGGGCAACAAGATTGCATCGGCCCCCATTTGCGTTGCAGCCTGTGCATCCGCCTGCCCCCACTGCGTTTCCAGCGCGTTGATCCGCACGATCTTAAGGCGCCCGCCATAGCCACCTTGTTGCAACGCTTGTGCGAGTGTGGCGCGCGAGGCGGTCTTTTCTTCTACCGCAACGGCATCCTCGAGATCAAAAATGATCGCATCCACGGGCAACCCACGCGCCTTTTCAAGCGCACGTGGCTTAGACCCCGGAATATAAAGAACAGAGCGCAGAGGGCGAGCGAGAGACATGGCGATCAGCTTTCATTGAATCACAAAGTTGCGCAATTAGGCTCACTTTTTTAACAAAAGTACAAGGGCAATTTCTGCATTGCGGCAAAAATCTAATGCAACACATCGCGCGGACGCTACATTAACCATTACTTTAACGCTTTGAGGGCAGGTTTACCCAGTCAGATATCGCACCAAGGTTGCTGTTGGTTAAAGCCGCAAAACTTGAGCACCGGTATCCGGCATTGATAGAAACCGGGGCCGCCCGGTCATCGCCGGTGCCTTTGAAAGGGTGCTGTCATTCGATGACCGTGTCAGCGAGCGATCACCGCTTGCTGCGTGCGACGTCTTTTTTGGGGAAAAGGCTGAACATTATGACACGCAAACTAAAGATGCTACATCTCGCAGCGCTCACAGCTGCAACAGGGCTTTATCTGGCAGCAACAACCGACGTGCTTGCGCAATCAGGACGCAATTGTGGACCACGCGCGCTCATCGTGGAACGCTTGGCACAGGGGTACGGCGAAACCCGCCAGTCCATTGGGATCGGGGCCAATAATTCCGTGATCGAAGTCTTTGCGTCTGATGACACCGGCACATGGACCATCACTGCAACCTCAGCAAACGGGATCACCTGCTTGGTCGCGTCAGGTCAAGCTTTCGAGGAACTCGCCGAAGCACTGCCAGCACAGGGCAACGACGCATAAGCCCGAAAAGCTGGGCTACAAAAGGCATCATGTGTGATCACCTTATGCGATCACACATGAAATCTGACCAAGTTGCGCACTGAGTCTACTAGTAGCCTAATCTGAGAAAACTTGACCAGAATCGACAAAAATCACGTCAATTTCCAAACAAAAAATAACTCTATCTTCGGTCTTTTCACAGGGTTTGTGATCACAATTGCAATAGCCCACACCCCAAAGCGAAGCCCGATTTTACCAATGAAAACAAATCAAAAACAGCTACTTAGCACTTTAACTCACAAGTCCGCACAACCAAACGTCATAGTTTGAAGCGCTTGCGACCCTTGCGCCAATACAAAATCCACACTAGGGACTCCGGCGAAATCCAACCAAAATCGGAGACCATCACAT
>JALZUL010000235.1 GCA_023301665.1 Ascidiaceihabitans sp. | reverse complement strand
CGATCCTGATCGTTTTCCCGTCTACGATACGAAACGCGGCGGCCAATACACCTATCACGGTCCCGGGCAACGGGTGGCCTACACCCTGCTTGATGTAGGAAAACGTGGCCACGACGTGCGCCTTTTTGTGCAACAGCTTGAGCATTGGGTGATTGGTGCCCTAAAGGAATTCAACATCGACGGTGCAATCCGTGATGGGCGGGTTGGCGTTTGGGTGGAGCGCCCTGACAAGCCTAAAACGATCACGGGTGCCCTAGCCGAGGATAAGATCGCAGCCATAGGGATCCGTCTGCGCAAATGGATCAGTTTTCACGGCATTTCGATCAACGTCGAACCTGACCTTGGGCATTTTGACGGCATTGTGCCGTGCGGGATCACCGAGCACGGGGTGACCTCACTTGTTGACCTTGGGCTTCCGGTCACAATGGACGATGTTGATGTCGCACTGAAACGTAGTTTTGGAACCGTTTTCGGCTCAACCTGATCTGCCAATCCCTAATGCGCTTAGGCCGCGAAACTGTTCAGGGTTTGTGCCTCGAAAAAGCTGATCGTTGGGCGCGCACAGTCGCTTTCACATTCCAACAGCTCTGGAAAGATCGCTTGAAGCTCTGCTTTGACAGCATCATCGAAAATATCCGTGTCCGCTGACAAATGGTAACTCTCGGTTGGGATACCAGACGCGTAGATAACCTCATGCTGATCAAGCAGGATATGGTAGTATGTGACCTCTTTCATCGGACGACGGTAAATCGTGTCACCGTTGCAAAGCGCTTTGGCACTAACCAATACTTCATGCTCGCCAAATAACAATTCCGCACGCCAGTCGCTGATCAGCATCCGGTGAGCTGGTGACACCAACAAATCACTGCTGTTGCCCAAAGCACCTGCAGAAATCACAACCGGTGCCAAAGTGTCCTCGGCCAATACGGTCCGTGACAATACCGCGCGTACGGGCTGCCAGCCATTGTCCATAGTAAAGACCTTCGTGCCTGCACTCAGGTCCTCAACGCGGCGGTTTCCATCACGGGTGATAATCTTGGTACCTGCCGTGAAACAGGCCACATTGGTGTTGTCAAACGTCAGGTCAGACCCCGTGACACCGGTAAGGGTAATAGAGCCACCCAATGCAGTATTATCGCTGAAATCCCCCGTCGATTGGTCCAACACGCCGTTGTCAGCAAGGTCAGCGCGCAATTCAAAAATGTTCGTATAGAACGCGTCCAAATTAAGGAAATCATTGTTGGCTTGATCGTCATCATCCAAAACGCCGCTGTTTCCGGCATTAAAGTCGGTGATAACGTCATCGCCGTCGCCCGCGTTATAAACGAACACATCATCGCCAGCACCGCCAGTCAAAGTGTCGTCGCCTGTGCCACCAGTCAGCGTGTCATCGCTTTCTTCAGTCGCCACGATCGAGAAGTTATCGATCGCGAAGCTCTCGTTGTCCAACGTACTGTTAAGGTCGCTGCCAAAGCCAATTGTCAAAGACGTTGGGGGGTTATCGATTGTGACCTCCACAGCAATGATCGCGTCTTCGCTGCCGGCACTTGCGCCCAAAGACCCCTGCGCAGTGGTGGTAAAATCAAAAGTATACGTTGCGCCATCAGACCCAACAAAGGTCTGGCTCGCGGGGTCGGCTGTGTCGCCTTCAAGGTAAGGCACGCGCACTTCATCGCCGTTGACAGTGATGATGAAATCCTCACCGTTCCAACTGTCCAGAAAAAGGGCATCAAATTCGACCACAACTTGGTCGGCATCTGACCCTAAACTAAAGGTGTTTTCTGTCGCAACTACGCCATCTGAACCCGCAAAACGGCCCAAAAACGCGCCCAAAGTTGCATCTGTTTCGTTCGCGGCATTGGTCCAACCATCAACATCACTTGAAAAATCGTTGTCTTCGATCAGCGTGATCTCATCGCCATCATCGCCAACCAAGATATCGTTGCCTGACCCACCCAATAGGATGTCTGAGCCCTGCGCGCCCTCAATCGTGTCGTTTCCAGACCCGCCATCGATTGAGTCGTCACCCGTGCCGCCATCAATGACATCATCATCAGCGCCGCCCAGCAGCGTATCATCGCCGCCGTCACCAGAAATCGTGTCGTTGCCGGCACCACCATCCAAAGAATCGTCGCCTTCAACGCCCGCTGCAATATCTAGAACACTGGTTTCCGGACCCGGGGGAATACCGATCAGATCCGAAGTCAGCAAATTTTCAGCAACGCCGCCGGTGTCTGGGCCTGAGACAGTTGCACTTAATGAATCCTGCCCACCATTCTCCCAGTATCGGATTTGGATCGTGTAGGTTTCATTAGGATCAAGCTCAACATCGCCGAAGCGTGTTGTCGAAGCTTGATGGAAGTCATTGTTCAAGTAATCCAGTGTGCCGCCGGTTTGATTGTCAAATTCAACCGGATTGCCCGCGCTGTCAAAAATCTGGAGAGTCGACCCATCATCTGATCTGGTGGTAAAGCGATAGGTCCCACCAGCGCTAATATCGAGTGTGCTTGTATAAATGACACCAAAGTCAGCTGGGTTACCCGTTGTTCCACGAACTGTGTTCGTCAAACCGCTTTCATTAAAGTCTGAAACATAGCCAGATCCAGT
>JALZUL010000234.1 GCA_023301665.1 Ascidiaceihabitans sp. | reverse complement strand
CCATTCGATGTGGTTGACCTATCCAAGCGGGGCGCTGGCTTACATTATCTTGATCGATCAATTTGGTCGCAACATGTTCCGCAACTCTGGCAAAGCCTTTGCCGCCGACCGTGCAGCGTTAAGTGCTGCAAAATCTGCGATCGAGAAGAAGTGGGATCTGCGTATCGACGAACCTGCGCGGCAGTTTTTCTATATGCCGTTGATGCATTCGGAAAACCTATGTGATCAAGATCGTTGTGTGCGGCTTATGTGTGACCGGATGTCAGAGAAGGGGGCGAGCAATCTTCTTCATGCGCAGGCGCACCGCGAAGTGATCCGCCAATTTGGTCGCTTTCCCTATCGCAATGAAGTGCTCGATCGCACCAGCTCAGCCCAAGAGATGAAGTATATTCAAGAGGGTGGATACGGCAGCACAGTACGAAAATTACAAGCGTCCCTAGCAGCTTAACTTACTCTCTCGTGATAACAAAGCGGCGTTGTCTGGTGAAATCATGACAACGCCGCACGGGCGAATTGCATCCTGTTCGTATTTAGTTTAACGGTAAACTATATTTTTGATCGACTGCAATACGAGGGTATAACATGGCTGACACTTCCTTTGATCTGATTGTGATTGGAGCTGGCCCTGGTGGCTATGTTGCGGCCATTCGTGGCGCGCAGTTGGGGATGAAAGTCGCCATCGTTGAACGTGAGCATTTGGGCGGCATTTGCTTGAATTGGGGCTGTATCCCAACGAAAGCAATGTTGCGTACATCTGAAGTGTTCCACTTGATGCACCGCGCCAAAGAATTCGGCCTAAAGGCTGACAACATCGGCTACGATCTAGACGCCGTTGTGAAACGCTCACGCGGGATCGCGGCACAATTGTCAGGCGGCATTGGCCACTTGATGAAAAAGAACAAAGTCACCGTATTCATGGGCGAAGCCACGCTTCCTGCCAAAGGCCGCGTGTCGGTCAAGGGTGAGAAGGGCGCACAAGAGCTCACGGCCAAGAACATCATCCTAGCGACTGGCGCACGTGCACGTGAATTGCCGGGCCTTGAGGCTGATGGTGATTTGGTCTGGACATACAAGACAGCGCTTACACCACCACGCATGCCGAAAAAGCTGTTGGTGATCGGCTCTGGCGCGATCGGCATTGAATTTGCAAGCTTCTACAACACGCTTGGCGCTGACACGACTGTGGTCGAAGTCATGGACCGTGTGTTGCCGGTAGAAGACGCAGAGATCAGCGCATTTGCGAAGAAATCTTTTGAAAAACAAGGCATGAAGATCATGCAAAAGGCGATGGTCAAAAAGCTTGATCGTGCCAAGGGCAAAGTCACCGCGCATATCGAAGTAGGTGGCAAAATTGAAACTCAAGAGTTCGATACAGTCATTTCGGCGGTCGGGATTGTTGGAAATGTTGAAGGGCTCGGCCTTGAAGGTTTGGGTGTAAAAGTCGATCGCACGCATGTTGTAACGGACGAATTCTGCCGCACAGGTGTTGATGGACTTTATGCGATCGGCGACATCGCTGGCGCACCTTGGCTTGCACATAAAGCCAGCCACGAGGGCGTGATGGTTGCTGATCTGATCGCAGGCAAGCACGCGCATCCGGTGAAACCCGAAACGATTGCCGGCTGCACATACTGTAACCCGCAAGTCGCTTCTGTTGGTTACACCGAAGCCAAAGCCAAAGAGCTGGGATACGATATCAAAGTTGGCCGCTTCCCATTCATTGGCAACGGTAAAGCGATTGCATTGGGCGAGGCAGAGGGCCTGATCAAAACCATCTTTGATGCGAAAACGGGTGAATTGCTTGGTGCCCACATGGTAGGCGCTGAGGTGACTGAGATGATCCAAGGTTACGTGATCGGCCGTCAGCTAGAGACAACCGAAGAAGATCTTATGAACACGGTCTTCCCGCACCCGACACTTTCTGAAATGATGCACGAAAGTGTCCTTGATGCCTATGATCGCGTGATTCACATGTGATCCAGCAGGGGCACCAATTCAAAAGGTGCCCCGATGCCCAGCCTCAACCGCATAGTGATGCAGCGGTCTAGCCGCAAAATGATCAAATCACTTGAGCCAGAGCTTCTGGATGTGGCTGAGGTTTCAGGAAAATGGGGTGAAGGGTTTAAGTTTAAATCCTACTCCCAGTTCCGGTTTCCAAAATATGATATTTGCGCCGGCCCTTATATGTCGGACGAGGGGAAGCCGCGTAAATTCGATCTCATTATTGCCAATCAAGTCTGGGAACATTTGGACCGGCCTTATGCCGCCACTAAAAATGTGCGTAAGATGTTGAAAAAAGGCGCACATTTCTGGGTCGCAGTCCCGTTCTTTATCCCGTTTCACGCAGCCCCCATGGACAATTCGCGTTGGTCAGCGCGTGGGTTGAAGAACCTGTTGATCGAAGCGGGTTTTGAAGAAGACGCGATTATTGCCAAGCAATGGGGCAATCGCAACGCAGCCCTGCGCAATATGGAAGAGGTCTGGCCGCCAGTGTACGACGAGGAAACGGATTCCTTGGAGAATGATCGCGAAATGCCGATCTGTGCTTGGGCTTTGGCGCAAAAAACATGAGCAAAACACCTGTTGGGACAATCCTGTTGCTTTGGGGCGCAGGATTGGGCGCTGCTGCGCAATACGCTAAAGTCAGTGTGATTTTTGACCAGTTGCCACAGGTCTACCCCGAGGCGGGCGCTGCGTTGGGGTTTGCGGTTTCTTTGGTTGGGTTCTTAGGGATCATTTTTGGGGTGGTTGCGGGGCTATTGGTCGCGCGCATTCAATACCGCAGAGCTCTGTTGGGGGCGTTGTGGTTGGGGGCCGGGGTTTCGGCGCTACAGGCGCTTTTACCGCCACTTGAATGGTTCTTGGCTCTGCGCGCAGTTGAAGGGGTATCACACCTCGCGATGGTTGTGGCCGCGCCGACGTTGATCGCACAACTTAGCTCAGCTCAGCATCGCGGAATGGCGTTGACCCTATGGGGAACCTTCTTTGGTGTCGCATTTGCGGTTCTGACATGGGGTGGGCTGCCCATGGTCGCAGCATTTGGCATTTGGTCGATGTTCTTGGCTCATGCCGTCTATATGGCTGTTTTTGCAGTGGTTTTGACGGTTTCCTTACCAGTATTGCCTGACACGGGCACACCAGAACGCTTGTCCCTTATTGCTATACTAAAGAACCACATCGCGATTTATTCAAACCCCAGAACATCCGCCGTGGGACTTGGTTGGCTCTTTTATACCTTCTGTTTTGTGTCGGTTCTGACAGTTATGCCACCCTTTCTTGATGCGTCTTACAGAGCCTTTGTGATGGGGATGATGCCATTGGCCTCGATCGCGAGTTCAATGATCCTTGGCGTGTGGGCATTGCGCTATATTTCTGCGGTTGGGGTGGTTCTATGTGGCTTTGCGGGCAGCATGGCAAGCATGGTGTGGCTGTGGATCAGCCCCGCAGACCCTATCGCTTGCCTTGTGCTGGCGGCAATGTTGGGGTTGGTGCAGGGGGCGAGCTTTGCTGCGGTGCCACAGCTTAACGACACGGCCGCAACACAGGCTGAGGCCAACGGCGCGATGGCGCAGATGGGCAACCTTGGCAACACCATAGGTACGCCCATTATGGTCGCGGCATTGGCGGGCTTGGGCTACGTTGCTTTGCCGCTTTTTGTCGGCACCGC
Organism: Ascidiaceihabitans sp.; assembly: GCA_023301665.1. GTDB lineage: Bacteria > Pseudomonadota > Alphaproteobacteria > Rhodobacterales > Rhodobacteraceae > Ascidiaceihabitans. The sequence continues at coordinate 618 of JALZUL010000234.1, read as the reverse complement.
GTTGTTGTTGGGCCTAACGGTGCATCTTATTTTAAGCAAGCTGCGTCAGGTTTCTTGATGTTCGCCTCTTGTTCTCAAATTTCTATTGGAGAATCCTGTTCAGCAAACTATGTCTAAACCGTTAATGGGGGCACATGATGGCTGAGCTTAAGAATATCGAAGTACGCGGTGCGCGTGAGCACAATCTGAAATCCATCGATGTGGACATCCCGCGTGACCAGCTTGTGGTGATCACCGGGCTTTCTGGTTCGGGTAAATCGTCGCTGGCATTCGATACGATCTATGCCGAAGGGCAGCGCCGTTACGTTGAATCCCTTAGCGCTTATGCTCGCCAATTCCTTGATATGATGCAGAAACCTGATGTGGATCACATCAGCGGCCTAAGCCCTGCGATTTCTATTGAGCAAAAGACGACTTCGAAAAACCCGCGTTCCACCGTGGGTACTGTCACCGAAATTTATGACTACATGCGCCTTTTGTTTGCGCGTGTTGGTACACCCTATTCCCCCGCGACGGGCAAACCTATCGAAGCGCAGCAAGTGCAGGATATGGTTGATCGTGTGATGACGATGGAGGAGGTTCAGGATTGCAAGATGGTCAACCACTACCGTCGATATT
>JALZUL010000233.1 GCA_023301665.1 Ascidiaceihabitans sp. | reverse complement strand
TTTCCTATCGGGATCGCGTGCTGCATTGCGTGGTTGATTGGCGCGTTTGTGTCGCGCATTTCCTCAATGGGCGCGCTTGTGGCCGCCTCGGCCTCAACATTTTTGATGTTCTTCATGGGGGCAGGCAATGCCATTGTCATGGGCGTCTGCCTTACCCTGCTGATCTTTTACCGGCACCGCGAAAACATCCAGCGTATTCGCGCGGGGACCGAGCCGAAGATAGGTCAAAAGAAATCTTGAGCTTTTGCCCCCTTACTGGTCCGGCGTCATTTAACGGCAGGGACAAAGCCCCCGCCTAGACGTATTAGTAAGAGTAGTCTTCGAACACCCGACTGATATCGCCGTTCCAATCGCCATTATAACGATCCAGCAGTTCATCTGCAGGCGTTTTACCTGTCTCGATGCTTTCGTGAAGGGCATTGAGGAAATGTGTCTCATCGGGCACCATACCACCAGCACCACTGCGCGCGCGCGCCGCCAAACCGTGATGGCTTAGCGCAACCGCTTCGCGTGCGATGTCATGCATGTTGATGCCATCAACCTTGGCTTGCAGACCATCAACAGATGCCGCGACACGCAGTTCATCGCGTTGTTCAGCTGTCCAGTTTTTGACCAAATCCCAAGCGCCATCCAAAGCGGTTTGATCATACATCAAACCAACCCAGAAAGCAGGCAGAGCACACAGGCGACGCCATGGGCCACCATCGGCCCCGCGCATTTCCATAAATTTCTTGATCCGCGCTTCAGGGAAGGCAGTGGTCAAGTGATCAGCCCAATCAGACAGCGTTGGTGTTTCGCCAGGCAGAGCAGGCAATTTGCCCTTTAAAAAATCGCGGAACGACATGCCGAGCGCGTCGATATACTTGCCATCGCGGTAGACAAAATACATTGGCACATCGAGCGCGTATTGCGCCCAACGCTCAAAGCCCATGCCGTCTTCGAACGCGAAGGGCAACATGCCGGTACGTGCATCGTCCAAGTGACGCCATACGCGACCACGCCATGATTTATGACCATTCACCTTGCCCTCAAAGAACGGAGAATTTGCAAACAATGCTGTCGCAACCGGCTGTAAAGCCAAAGCCACACGCAGCTTCTGCACCATGTCAGCTTCAGAGCCAAAATCGAGGTTTACTTGAACAGTGCAGGTTCGGCGCATCATCGTTGTGCCAGATGTGCCTACTTTGCCCATATAAGCATCCATCAGCTTATAGCGGCCTTTGGGCATCAATGGCATTTCGTCATGAGTCCAGATCGGCGCCGCGCCTAGGCCAATAAATTTCACACCGATCTCGTCGGAAATTTCTTTGACTTCGCGCAGGTGGCTGTTCACCTCATCGCATGTCTCGTGGATCGTTTCGACTGGGGCACCAGATAGCTCCAGAGCGCCGCCCGGTTCTAGGGACACGTTTGCACCGTCTTTTTCGAGGCCAATCAAATGATCACCTTCGCGCACTTCTGCCCACCCGTGACGGTCGCGCAACCCCTCGAGAACGGCAACGATTGAACGTTTCCCTTCGAAAGGCAGTGGTTTTAGGCTGTCTTTGCAATAGCCGAATTTCTCGTGCTCTGTCCCAATGCGCCAATCGGCTTTTGGTTTGCATCCATCGGCCAAATACTGCGCCAATTGGTCGTGATGTTCGATGGGTCCGCCGCCGGTTTGTGGAATGGACATTGGGGTGCTCCGAAATTGGCTTCGTATTGGGTTGGCTTATTCAAGATCTAACCGATGATCCGAATTGAAGGGCGTGTCAATGTAGCCTGACATGCGAAGGTCTAAGCGAATGACGCTCCCAGATCACAACCGGTTGATCACCTGTCGCATTGAGTTCGCTTAACATCCGCTCGGTTTGCAAGCCCTGCAACGTCGCAAACGCATCAAACAACGCCTCTGATCCTGCGGCATTCACCGGAATCAAAAGGCTGTTTTGCTGAGGCGTATCAAGACGCCAATGTGCGGGTTCTAGGTTACGCACCAACGTGAGGCGTTCTAAATCGGCAAGTGCAGTGACCCCACCTGTCAAAGGACCGAAATAGCTTATTTGCCCCTCGTCCACCTGTACCGCCCCAGCACCATCAGAGGATGTGCGAAAACGTGCGCGTTGAACACCGACCCAAATCAGGACAAGCCCGATGATCGCGACGGGAAATCCCAACAAATACAACAATCCAAGCGAGCCAAAGATCCATGACAGACCCAAGAGCAAGACGCCCGCGCCGTAAAAAACTTCGCGCCACTGGCGCAAAATGGTCATGACCTCTGGTCTGATAAAGTTTGTCATTTGTATCCGATCCCCCAAAAGAGCAGGTTCAGTTTCGCCGAAAAACCCATCACGCCCAATCCCCCAAAGCCGTTTGCCACAGGGTCATAGCTGCAACTGCGGCGGTATCCGCCCGCAAGATTCGCGGACCAAGTTGCGCTACATGCGCGTAGGGTAGCCCCCGAAGTCGATTGCGTTCTTTTTCCGAAAAACCACCCTCTGGCCCGATCACGATCGCCCATGGGCCAACCGCTTGGTCTTTTTGGGCCTCAAAGGGGGTTGCTGGGTCGTCTGCTGTTGTCTCATCACAGAACATGATTTGGCGCGTTTCGTCCCAATCATTCAAGACACGATCCAAACGTTTCATTTCATCCACCTGCGGCACATAAGTGCCACCGCATTGCTCTGCCGCCTCAACCGCGTGAGCTTGTAGGCGGTCACGCTGGATGCGGCCTGAATTGGTGAACTCAGTCTGCACTGGCACAATGCGTGAGGCTCCCATCTCAGCGGCCTTTTCGACAATAAAATCGGTGCGCGCTTTCTTGATCGGTGCAAACATGAGCCAAAGGTCAGGTGGCATCTGCAAGGGCCGGGTTTGCGAGGCAATCAAAAGGGTGCCTCCGCGTTTGCCTGCCTCAACGACGTCGGCCAAGAATTCGCCGTTCATACCGTCAAAGAGCAGCACTTGTCCCCCGACGGACAAACGCATCACCCCAAAAAGGTAATGAGCCTGCTCCCGCGACAACAGAATGGATTGCTCTTCTTTGAGCGGATGATCTACATAAAGACGAGTTTTGGATGCCATAGGCGAAATATATGACCGACAGACCAGAGACACCAGAGGCACAAACGGGTGTTGTTGCCGATAGTGCGGGCAACTGGGTCGATACCATGGCCCCGGCCGTCACGCGGCCATTTTTGCGGCTGTCTCGTGCGGATCGGCCAATTGGGACATGGCTGCTGTTTGTGCCCTGTCTTTGGGGGCTGGCTTTGGCCTGTTTGGCGACGGGATCGTTTGGCGCCAACGATATCTGGACGATCATCGGCTGTGGGGCTGGCGCGTTTTTGATGCGCGGCGCGGGCTGCAC
>JALZUL010000232.1 GCA_023301665.1 Ascidiaceihabitans sp. | reverse complement strand
GACAAAAATGCTGCTTTCGAGGAATCAAAGCTAGATATTATGGCCGGAATGTCGATGCTCGCTGGATTCCCTAAGCCGGCTTGTTTTTCGCCGTCAAAGCACAGTTGAGAGAAGCTTTTGAAACCTAAGTTCATAGCGCTACCTTTCAGAGAGTGAAGGTCATTTTCCAATTCGTCCAAGATGAGTGGTCCACGTAATTTTTCGACAATGCTCTCCACTTCTTCCAAGAATAATTCGATGATTTCGTCAAACTCGTCATGACCAACATCATCTCTTAAACGTTTAACTTGGTTCCAATCTATCACGGCTAACTCTTTCATTTCGGTGATCTTAGATTGTGGTGAGAGTATTAAAAAAAGACGACTGATTAAAAATTTAATCTGTAAAATGATGTCTTTCATGAGCCGTTAATGTGCAGCGTCTATCCACCACTGGTATCTCTTGGGTTCTGGAAGCAATTTTATGACGGCACTTACATTAATGCGCGACGATAATTGTGTGTCAGATCCAATTGGAGCTGGACGCAGCATCTTGGTTGTCGACGATAGTAAGTTGCAACGCAAAATTCTCACGAGCTTAGTAAATCGCTGGGGTTTCGAAGTTCGAGAGGCTGAGAGTGGCGAACAAGCTTTAGAAATGTGTAAGGCTGACCAACCAGACATAGTGTTGAGTGACTGGATGATGCCGGGGATGAATGGTTTGGAGTTTTGTCAGTCTTTTCGCAATTTAGCGCATGATGACTACGGGTATTTCATTCTGCTGACCTCCAAAAGCGAAAAAGATGAAGTTACTGAAGGTCTTCGTTCTGGTGCCGACGATTTTTTAACGAAGCCGATCAATGCCGACGAATTACGGGCACGAATTTTAGCGGGCGAACGTATTCTGGATATGCAGCGAGAACTCACTCAAAAGAACCGAGTTATCAGCGATACTTTAGATGAGTTACAGCGCGTGTATGATTCACTTGATAGTGACTTAATGGAAGCTAAAAAACTTCAAGAATCCTTGGTTCGTGAACGTCAGAAATCATTCGATAATGCTGAGCTTTCTTTGCTCTTGCGATCAAGTGGCCGTGTTGGAGGCGATCTGGTTGGATTCTATCCTGCAGCTGAAGACCACTTAGGATTGTTTGCAATTGACGTATCAGGGCATGGTATCAGTTCGGCTTTAATGACGGCGCGGCTGGCAGGGTATCTGTCATCTTCGGCTCTCGATCAAAATGTTGCATTGGAGCGTTTGGCAGATGGGAGTTATCGGTCTTTGCCTCCAAGCAAGGTAATCGAAGTGCTAAATGATCTTGTTCTAGATGAAATGGAGACTGAGCATTATTTCACACTATTGCTGGCTGATGTGAATTTGACCAATGGTAAAATGGTCATGGCACAAGCAGGTCATCCACATCCTGCAATTCAGCGGGCAGATGGTTCTGTTGAACAGAATGGGACAGGTGGGTTTCCGGTTGGTTTGGTGTCGGGGGTAACTTTTGAGCAATTTGAGATCCAATTGCACAAAGGTGATAGGATTCTAATATTGTCAGACGGTGTAACGGAATGCCCTAACCCGGAAGGTGACATGTTCGAGGAAGATGGGTTGGAAAAACTCATGCAAGAACTCAGTCATGTTAAAGGACCCGCGTTTTTTGATTCACTTATCTGGAACCTAACATCCTTTGCAGGGAGTGATGACTTTCCTGATGATGTGTCGGGTATTCTATTTGAATTTGATGGGTAAACTTACAAATGAAAGTACTTTTCCACGAAATGCCGATCACCGTCATTTCCCAATGTAGCGGCTGCTTCTGAAGGGTCCAAAACCGTTGTGAAGTGGTCCGGTTCTAAAGGGTCAGAGATTTGAAGTACTGGTTTGGCAACATAGACATGGCAAACCTTTTCAGCCCACAGATTATATTCCGGCATAAACACGAATCGACGGAATGCGCCTAAGCGTTTCGGGGATGAAATATGCCATCCCGTTTCTTCCATAACTTCACGATAGAGAGCTTGGATCGGGTTTTCACCGGCATCGATTCCACCGCCTGGCAATTGTAGGTCAACGTGCTCATTTGCTTGCGCTGTAAGCAACAACCTTTTTTGCAAAGGCAGGATGGCATAAGCCCCAGGCCGCATCACATAGCGTTTGTTAGAAAGTGGTGGTTTACCAAATCGACGCATCATAAGTGATTTCCCTCTTTTTGTTTGGGTTGTCGCCCCTATATAGACGCGATATGCCAAGGGCTGGCGCATAAGGAAACCCCTATGACACTCGCAAACAAGATCGCGTGGGACGATACTGTTCTACCATTTCAACTGGATGCATCTGACATTCGTGGACGCGTGGCGCGTCTTGATGGCGCTTTGGATGGTATCTTGAAACAGCATGAATACCCACCACAGGTTGAAGCGCTTGTAGCGGAGATGGCCGTGTTAACGGCTTTGATTGGGCAAACTGTTAAGTTGCGTTGGAAACTGTCTTTGCAGGTGCAGGCCAAAGGTGCTGTACGCATGATTGCAACCGATTATTACGGCCCTGAAAAGGATGGTACCCCTGCTCGTATTCGGGCGTATGCAAGTTATGATGCAGAAAAACTAACCGATGCTGAACCCTTTGAGCAGGTCGGTGAAGGGTATTTTGCGATCATGATCGATCAGGGTAAAGGCATGACCCCTTATCAAGGTATCGCACCACTTGAAGGTGGTTCCTTGGCCGCTTGTGCCGAGGCATATTTCGCTCAATCCGAACAATTGCCTACGAAATTTTCATTATCTTTCGGGCGGTCAGTTGAGCCAGGTCAGCCTGAACATTGGCGGGCGGGTGGTATTATGTTGCAGCACATGCCCAAAGCATCACCGCTCGTTGCTGATGCCGATGGATCGGGCACTGTGCTACAGGCCGACGATTTGCTTGACGGGGACGCGTCTGAAAATTGGTCACGCGTAAACATCCTGCTTGATACAGTTGAGGAATTAGAGCTGATTGGCCCACAGGTTCCGCCGAGTGATCTTTTGCTTCGTTTGTTTCATGAAGAACAGCCTAGGGTCTATGATGCCCAAACCGTCAAGTTCGGATGTACCTGTTCGGAAGATCGTGTTCGCCAAAGCCTGTCAATTTATTCGGCGCGCGATATTCAAACCATGACAACTGCAGAAGGTCGTGTCACTGCCGACTGCCAATTCTGCGGGATGCACTATGATTTAGACCCTGCATCGGTTGGGCTTGAGGTGGAACAAAGTAAAGGTGAGTGATCTGGCTTCATCCATTCGCTCAGCGCTGGGCGAGGGGGGAAGACCTTCGTCTGACTTTGACTTGAATCCAGATTTCAAGCTTAAACCGGACCGAGCTTTGCGCCAAGCGGGTGTTTTAGCGCCCGTTCTTGTGCGAGACGGCGTACCCGAGCTTATTTTAACAAAACGCTCGTCGGCCTTAAAGCACCATCCAGGACAAATCGCGTTTCCTGGTGGTAAGGTGGATGAAGGTGACGCCGATGTAATCGCTGCTGCTTTGCGTGAAGCGCGCGAGGAAATAGGTCTACCTACCGACCTAGTTGAGGTTTTGGGAACGCTCCCAACTCATGAAACGGTTACAGGTTTTGAAGTCACGCCTGTTATTGGGCTAGTACGCGAAGATTTTGAGATTGTTCCAGAATTTGGTGAGGTTGCGGAGGTTTTTCGCGTTCCTTTATCTCATGTCTTAGATGCTAACAATTTTAGCATTCAATCACGTCGTTGGCGGGGGCAAATGCGATCCTATTTTGCAGTTCCTTATGGTCCCTATTACATTTGGGGGGCGACCGCGCGTATGCTTCGGGCATGGTCCGAAAAGATGCAGTGAAACTTCCGGCTCAAACACCTTGGTTGAATGACCCAAAGGTCGAACAAGTGTGCGCGGCGATTGAAGGTGGAGGTTATGATATATATGTCGTTGGTGGTTGTGTGCGAAACGCTGTTTTAGGCGAGGCTGCCAGCGATATCGATATGTCGACAAATGCCCACCCCAATGTGGTTATACAGCTTGCAAAGGATGCTGGTCTTAAAGCGATTCCAACGGGTATCGATCATGGGACTGTCACGGTCGTTGTATCGGGAACACCGTTTGAAATCACAACGTTTCGCCGCGATGTCGAAACGGATGGACGCCGTGCGGTCGTCGCGTTTTCTAATGATATTGCAGATGATGCGCGTCGTCGCGATTTTACGATGAATGCGCTTTATGCACGCCCTGATGGCACAATTGTTGATCCGTTAAATGGTATGGAAGACGCGCTTGCCCGCCGCATTAGATTTATTGAAAACGCGGACCAACGTATTCGCGAAGATTATTTACGCACGCTAAGATTTTTCCGATTTTCTGCGTGGTATGGTTCTGTTGAGCAAGGGTTTGACACAGACTCGTTGAACGCAATTGCATCCAATCTAGCGGGTTTGAATGCCTTATCAGCCGAACGTATTGGGATGGAATTTCTCAAGCTCTTGTCAGCACCTGACCCGTCACCGGCGTTGGCGGGCATGCGCCAAACGGGGGTTTTAAATACCGTACTCTTGGGGGCTGATGATACGTGGTTAGGTCCTTTGGTTCACGTGGAAAATCTACTAGGTCTTCGGCCTGATCCAATCCGGCGTTTGGCGTGTTTGGGTGGACATGAACTAGAAAAGACGTTGCGACTCTCAAAGGCCCAGGCTCGCAAGCTGAACGAGTTTCGGGATGGTATTGGATCAATGGCTCCTGTTGCTGAGTTGGGATACCGGCTTGGTGCCAACGTTGCTGCGAACATTTATGCTTTGCGCTGCGCATTTGGGGGCACGCCGCCACTCGACACTGTGGTGGATGAAATTCAAGCTGCCTCGCAGATGAAGTTTCCCGTTCGAGCAGCGGATTTGAGTGATCAATTTACTGGGCCTGATTTGGGCAAAAAGTTGAAAGAACTTGAAATTGAATGGATCGCATCCGAGTTTGAGAAAACAAAAACACAGCTTTTAGGATGACAACGTCCGGTTGATGGTGTATCCGGCGTCTATCACACTGGAGGTGTACAACATGTATCTTGGGATTTGGTATAACCGAATTTAATCGGACCAATCTTATTTGGGTGGCCCTTTTGGACCGCCATCTTATGCATGTTACCTCTTATTATAGGCCCCACTGTGATGTTCAGATTCTTCGAAAACCTTGTCGATCCATACTCTTCTTATGAAGAAAGCGATGTGCCGCCAACCAAGCTTTGGCCGTTCCTGTGGAATTATAGCCAGCCTTTCAAAGTTATATTTTTGCTCGCTGCCTTGATGTCACTGGTTGTCGCAGCGGTTGAGGTTGGTTTGATTTATTATATGGGTCGGATCGTTGATTTGCTTGGTGGTGACCCAAAACAAGTTTGGGCAGATCATGGGACAGAGTTGATCATTGTGGCTGTCTTAATCTTGACACTGCGGCCCGTGTTGCAAATCTTTGATGTCGTCTTGCTGAATAATACGATTTTGCCAAACTTTGGCACCTTGATCCGATGGCGGGCCCATAAGCATGTTTTGCGCCAGTCTGTCGGTTGGTTTGAAAACGATTTTGCGGGACGTATTGCAAATAGAATAATGCAAACACCGCCAGCGGCGGGAGAGGTCATATTCCAGGTCTTTGACGCTATCTCATTCTCACTTGCATATATGTTGGGCGCTGCAATTTTGCTCGCTGCATCTGACCCACGTTTGCTGGTGCCCCTTGTTATCTGGTTTGTGATGTACGGCATGCTTGTGATGTGGACCGTGAAACGTGTTGGTCCTGCCTCGCAAGCCGCGTCAGATGCGCGGTCGACAGTTACAGGGCGTGTGGTTGATGCTTACTCAAATATTCACTCGGTCAAGATGTTTGCACACAATGATTATGAACTTGAGTATGCAAAAGCGGCCATCGAAAAGACCCGCACTACTTTTCAAAAAGAGATGCGCATTTTTACAATCATGGATGTCGTGCTTGTTTCTTTGAACGGTATCTTGATCGTTGGCGTTGTTGGTTGGGCTATGATGCTGTGGATGCAGGGCTCGGCGTCTGTTGGGGTTGTTGCTGCTGCAACTGCATTGACGCTGCGCCTGAATTCCATGACGGGTTGGATCATGTGGGCTTTGACGTCGTTCTTTCGTGAACTTGGTGTTGTTGCTGAAGGGATGGAGACGATCGCCCAACCGATTAAATTGGTCGATGCCAAAGATGCGAAACCTTTGAGGCTGGAAAAGGGTCGGATCGAACTTAAAGGACTCACTCATCATTATGGTCGCGAAACGGGCGGTTTGGATGATGTAAATTTGGTGATCGAGCCGGGCCAAAAGATCGGCCTAATTGGGCGCTCTGGGGCTGGTAAGTCGACATTGGTTAAATTGCTATTGCGGTTTTATGACCCCGAGAGCGGACAAGTTTTGGTCGATGGTCAAGATATCAGGCAAGTTACTCAAGATAGTCTTCGGATGCAGATTGGCATGGTTCAACAAGAAAGCTCGCTGTTACACCGTTCTGTGCGTGACAACATGCTCTATGGCCGACCTGACGCGACAGAGGCTGAGTTCTTTGCTGCAGCAAGGCAAGCTGAGGCCCATGAATTTATCCAAGATTTGGCCGATCCTGAAGGCCGGCGTGGATATGATGCACAAGTAGGGGAGCGCGGCGTGAAGCTTTCAGGTGGCCAGCGTCAGCGCGTGACGCTTGCCCGTGTTATTTTGAAAGACGCACCGATCTTGTTGTTGGACGAGGCCACAAGCGCACTCGACAGTGAAGTAGAGGCCGCAATTCAAAAAACGCTGTACGGTATGATGGAAGGAAAAACTGTGATCGCGATAGCGCACCGTTTGTCTACGATTGCTCAAATGGATCGTATTTTGGTTTTGGATGGCGGAAAAATTGTCGAAGATGGCGATCACCACGAGCTTTTGGCTCAAGGTGGCCTATATTCAGAATTCTGGGCCCGCCAATCTGGTGGGTTTTTGACGACCGAGGATAACGCATGAATTTCGCCAATATGATTGATTCATTTCGACCAGCAAGTGGTCCGCCACCTCAAAAGCTTGGTGCATTCATGCGCTGGTGTTTGGCTGGAGCTTGGCCTGCTTTGTGGTTGGCGGCCTTTTTTTCGGCAGCAGCTGGTGCGCTTGAGGCTGGAACGGCATATATTCTTGGTCGCGTTATCGATGCTACGGTTACCCTTGGGCCTGATGGCTTTTTCTCGGTCTCTAATGTTGGGTTGATTGCCGGAAGTCTTGCATTCTTTTTGATCGCGAGACCTATTTTATTTGGACTTTCATCGGCGTCCAATTCCATCATTGTTCAGCCCAATGTGAACCCATTGGTTTTGTCGCGATTGCATCGTTGGACACTAGGTCAAACAGTTGGGTTTTTCGAAGACGATTTTGCTGGGCGTATTGCTCAAAAGCAAATGCAATGTGCGCGGGCAGTCACTGATGTCGCGTCTGAAGTCATTAACGTTGTGGCGTTTGCCATTGCATCTTTGGCAGGGTCAATCTTTCTTTTGATTGCGATTGATTGGCGAGTCGCGATTGGCTTTTCTGTCTGGTTGGTTCTCTATTTTGCGTTGATCAATTGGTACTTGCCACGCGTGCGGGTTCGCTCAGCTGATCGTGCTGGCAAGCGGGCTATGGTTTCGGGGCAGGTGGTTGATACGATCACCAACATTAAGACGGTCAAATTGTTCGCTCACGCTGATCACGAAGACCGAGCCGCGCTGGGCGCGATGCGGTCATTTCGTGAAAGTGCTGTACGATTTGGTTACCTATCGGCGGCGTTCAGATTTGGCCTGATGTCACTGGCAGGCTTGTTACCTGTTTTGCTTTTGGGTGGCACAATTATGTTGTGGAAATCTGGGCAAGCAACCTCTGGGGATATTGTTGCTGCTGGCGCTATTGCTATTCGTATTGCGCAAATGACGGGTTGGGTGAGTTTCACTTTGATGGCGATTTATTCCAACGTTGGCGAGATTGAAGATGGAATGCGAACGCTCACACCTCCCGTACGTGTTGATGATGTTGAGAGTGCCCCATCGCTCTTGGTTCCGCTGGGTGAAATTAAACTAAACAACCTGAGCTTTGCATATGGCCGGCAAACAGGTGGCCTAACTGATGTAAATCTAACAATTGCTGCTGGTGAAAAATTGGGGATCGTCGGCGCATCTGGTGCTGGTAAATCTACGTTGGTCGCTTTGTTGTTGCGGCTTTACGACCCTGAAAATGGATCGATCGAAATTGATGGGGTGAATATCAAAGCTGTGACCCAAGAAAGTTTGCGGCGTAGCATTGGGATGGTGACGCAAGAGACGGCGATGTTCAATCGGTCTGCTCACGACAACATTGTTTATGGCAATCCTGAAGCGTCAGAGGCTGAAGTTATTGCCGCTGCTCAAAGCGCCGAAGCAGATGGTTTCATCCAAGGCTTAGAAGATCATAAGGGTCGCAAAGCGTATGATGCTCATTTGGGTGAGCGCGGTGTAAAACTTTCGGGTGGTCAGCGCCAACGCATCGCTTTGGCTCGGGCGATTTTGAAAGATGCGCCGATCTTGGTTTTAGACGAGGCGACAAGCGCACTTGATAGTGAGGTCGAAGCATCGATCCAATCGGCTTTGACGCGTGTTATGGAAGGTAAAACAGTACTTGCTATTGCTCATCGTTTGTCGACCTTAACTGAGATGGACCGGATCGTGGTTATGGACAATGGCCGTATCGTTGAGGTGGGTGATCATGATACGTTATTGGCTCGGGGTGGGCTTTATGCGCGTTACTGGGATCGCCAGTCGGGTGGGTTCATTAAGACACAAGCTGCAGAATAACCCTTTAGTTTCTTAGTATCTGGCGATAGGGGAAGCAGTATGACTGAATATCAAATTATCCGTTTGGGACATCAAGGCGATGGTATTGCCGAAGGACCCTTGTTTGCCCCGATGACCTTGCCTGGCGAAGTTGTCACGGGAAGGCCTGATGGTGACATGTTGAAAGACGTGCGCATTCAGACCCCATCATCTGATCGGGTTTCTGCGCCTTGCCGTCACTTTAAGTCTTGTGGTGGGTGTCAGTTGCAACATGCGAGTGATGAATTTGTGGCAACTTGGAAGGCCGATATCGTAGGTCGTGCCTTTGCCGCGCATGGGATTGAACCCGATATTCGGCCAACGCTGACGTCACCCGCGCAGTCACGCCAACGCGCAACAGTAGCTGCTAAGCGGACCAAAAGCGGTGCAATGGTTGGATTTCATGGTCGTGCCAGTGGTACAATTATCGAAGTTCCTGATTGCCAATTGATCGACCCTAAAATTAAAGCAGGTTTTCCGATCGCGGAAGAGTTGGCAGTGATTGGGACCAGCCGAAAAGCAGCGTTGGCCGTTTCTCTTACTGTTTCTGAGGATGGTTTGGATGCCTCTGTTCAAGGTGGTAAACCCCTTGATGGTCCTTTGCGTTCAGAGCTAGCGCAGCTTTGCGATCGAAGCGGACTTGCGAGATTGACCTGGGATGGGGAAACGATCGCGATGCGCACGCCACCACGTCAGTCGTTTGGTGCGGCGAAAGTGGCTGTTCCAGCGGGCGCATTTTTGCAAGCAACAGCTCATGGCGCAGAAACACTGCAAAATTTGGTGAGCGACATTGTCGGTAAAAGTAAACGTGTCGCTGATCTGTTTGCAGGCAGCGGTACGTTTTCGCTTCCACTTGCTGAGACGTCAGAGGTTCATGCCTTTGAAGGTGATAAAGCGATGATTGATGCTTTGGATCAAGGTTGGCGACTGGCAGTTGGCTTAAAGCCCGTAGTATCCGAGACGCGGGATTTGTTCCGTAGGCCATTGCTTCCGGATGAATTGGATAAGTTTGATGCTGTTGTGCTTGATCCTCCGCGCGCGGGGGCATCGGCTCAAGTGGCTGAATTGGTCAAATCAATCGTGCCGATCATCGCCTATATTTCGTGTAACCCGATTACGTTTGCTCGTGACGCTGCTGTGTTGCAAGAGGCGGGATATGAACTGGAATGGGTGCAGCCTGTTGACCAGTTTCGTTGGTCGTCGCATGTGGAATTGATTGGCTCTTTTAAGCGTTTGGGTGCAAAAGCGGCTCCTAAAAAGCTCACTATTGGGTGAACATACCGATTTTCCTATGCTGTTCACTATTCTGAGTGTTAACAGACCAGTATTCTTTCATGTAATCTGAGTAAATTATGAAACGTCGGTTTTTGATACTTTCTGCTATGGCTACGGCGGCTCTGAGTGCTTGCGCGCAGAAAACTAAGAGCAAGTTTAAATCCTATAGCGGTCCTGAGGTCACATACATTGTGGTCAATAAAGCGGATCGTCAGATGTTTTTGTTTCACAACAATCGCGTGTTGAAAGAGTACGAATTTGATCTTGGCTTTGAACCTATCGGTGACAAATTCTTTGAGGGTGATGGTCGTACACCGGAAGGCAACTATTTTATCGATCGCCGTAATCCGAATAGTAGATTCCATCTCTCGCTTGGTATTTCATATCCAAACGCTAAAGATCGAGCTGAAGCCGCCGCACTTGGTAAACCACCCGGTGGGGATATTTTTATTCACGGTGAATCAAACCCATTCAAGCTGGGTAAAAACGATTGGACATGGGGTTGCATTGCCGTGCCCAATCGCGAAATGGAAACCATCTATGCGATGGTAAAGAACGGCACACCGATTAAAATCAATCCGTAAGCCGCTCTTTCAATCTCTATTCAATTGCAGCGGCTAGCGTCGCGACAAGATCTTCATCTTCGGTTGTAGCTGTTTCGTCAGAAATGACACTTGGGACCAAACGTGTCGGTTCAGGATTTGCTGACGGGATAAGCGGTGCTGTTGATGGGTTACCCATGATCATCGTCCACCAGATTTTACCATTTGGCTCTTGGAACCAGGCAAACCCCATATCAGCGGCATCTGGTGACAAGATTGTACGGCGGGTGTCGGGCTGTTCGATCCACGCAGCAAGCGTTTCCAGTTCAGCTTCGAAGGTTTCGGAAATGTTTTCACCAACCAACTGGCCTGTATAGCCGACGCGCTGAACGCGATCGATTGGGGACGATCCATCAGAGCCAAAGTGCCAGGGGCGGTTTTGTGTCGACATATCACGTGAATGGGTTGCGGCGGCAGCATTCAGTTGTGGGTTTAATGTGACAGGCCCAACACCTTGTGCACTGCGCAGGGCGTTGACTGAATCAAGCATGCGAAACTGTAGCTTGCCTGTGTCATTGTTTCTGATTTTGTAGATCTTGGTGGCAGGTTTGCCATCGCGTCCCAATTGCGGCTCAGCTGGTGTACATGCTGAAAGGGCGATTAAGCCGGCAATCATAGCAGCGAATATTCTGACCATTTTAGTGCTCCACTCGGAAAATACGTATTTCTTGAGGCATACCGCGACTGGCGTTGCATTTCAAACGCACATCAGCGTGAGACCGCGCAATGACAGTTGTTTGATTTGCGAGTGCGACTTTAGCGCAATAGGGTGCGCATTAAGGCATGAGTTTAAGCGATGGAGAGACAAAAATGTCCAAAAAGCTATTCGAAACACCCACACGACGCACGTTCCTAGCCGGGACGGCAGCTGTTCTGGGTACGCCAGCGTTGGCACAAAGTACCGATCTTCCTGGGTATTCAGAGCGGGATCAGACGGAATCAGTACGGCGTAACATCTCGAGTTTCCGTACTTTAGATTGGCGCCCATATTTCGATAATACGAAAAATGGCGCAATTTTAGTCGACCTCGACAGCCGTGCGGTACACTACTGGAACGAAGAGCAGACTGAGTATAAACTGTACCCGTCAAGTGTTCCGTTGACAGAAGATCTGACTCGCCGTGGTCGGACAGTGATTACTCGTAAGGTTGATGGCCCAAGCTGGCGCCCAACACCTTCGATGTTAGAGCGTAACCCTGAATGGCCGAAATTCATTGGCCCAGGTCCAGAGAACCCGTTGGGATCACACGCACTTTATCTTAGCTGGACGTACTACCGTATTCACGGGACACACGATACGCGCAAAATTGGCCGCAAATCCTCAAACGGATGCATCGGTTTGTACAATGAGCATATCGCTGAATTGTTCGGCAAAGCGAAGGTTGGCACACAAGTGTTGCTAATTTGACGAAAAAAAGTGTTTTCCTCTGTGCAGACGCAGAATCTGGGTTTGCAATTCAGCCAAATAGCTGTTTACACAGAGGCACGAGGTAAGTCTTGGGTGCGCGCCAGTGCAATTGCTGTGCGCGCCAAATCTGGAGGTTAATATGAAAAAACTAGTACTCGCAGCCGCTTTGACAGCCGCAGCATCAACAGCATTCGCTGGTTCCGTAGCAGAACCAGTAATCGAAGCACCAGTAATCGTTGAAGAAGCGACGTCTTCTTCTTCAGGCATCATCTTGCCTTTGATTCTTTTGGCGGTTGTTGCAGCAGCAGTAGCAGCTGACTAATTCGCTTTCGCGAATTTAAAATTTTGAAAGGCGGTGTTATTAGCACCGCCTTTTTTACGTTTAACTGTATTAATATAACTTGAGAGTTGGCTGAAAATTAATCTAGCCAACCCTGCAAATTCCGCTCAATGACAGATCCTAACGCATCGATGTGTGCGTCATCATCGTTGAGGCATGGAATATACGTAAAGACTTCGCCACCGGCGTGTTCAAAGCTTTCGAAAATCTCTTCGTTGATTTCTTCTAGTGTCTCGATGCAATCGGCAGAGAATGCTGGGGCACAAACCGCGATGTTCTTTTTACCAGCCTCAGCAAGGCGCGCGACTTCTTCAACTGTGTATGGTTGAAGCCATTCCTCAGGTCCGAATTTTGATTGAAAAGTTGTCTTGATTTCGGTGTCTTCCCAACCCAGACGTTCTTTCAGCAATCGTGTCGTTTTCTGGCATTGGCAGTGATACGGATCACCTTGCATCAGGTAGCGCTGTGGGACACCGTGATAAGAACAAACCAATATATCAGGACGTTTTTCGAGTTTTTGATACGCTTTTTCAATGGATTGCGCTAAAGCATCGATATATTTTGGATCGTCAAAATACGGTTCGACTGTCCGCGCGACTGGCTGCCAGGTTTCTTCCATCAACGCACGGAAAAATTCATCGTTTGCAGTGGCTGACGTTGCGCCTGCGTATTGTGGATAAAGCGGAAAAAACAAGATTTTCTGACAGCCGGCTTCGGTCATTTCCCGTACCTTTGATTTGGTAGATGGATTGCCGTAGCGCATGCAGAAATCGACCAAAACGTCGTCACCATACCGTGCTTGCATAGCTGCTTTAATCTTGGCTGTTTTGGCTTTTGTGATCGTTAGAAGCGGACTTTCGTTTTCAGCTTCGTTCCAGATCGATTTATAAGCTGCTCCCGATGAAAACGGGCGCTTTGTTAGGATAACTAGCTGTAAAAGTGGCTGCCATAGCCATGGGCTATAGTCGATGACGCGACGGTCAGAAAGGAATTCACCAAGATAACGGCGCATAGACCAATAATCGTAGTTGTCCGGGGTTCCCAAGTTTGAAAGCAAAATTCCCACTTTGGGAGCTTTTACTTTTGGATGGTCTGCATTCGCATGTGCAGGGACAGTTCCGCTATCATTCTGTGTGTCTGTGGCGTCCAACATATTATTCTTTCAATTCATTGCCTAATAGTCAGATAACTGCTTTTTGCCCTAGGTCAATCTGACAGCGGTTTTTCTTC
>JALZUL010000231.1 GCA_023301665.1 Ascidiaceihabitans sp. | reverse complement strand
ACCGTGCCCGCCTGCCCCGATGATAATCGCGTCGTATTTGGCTTTTGGCTCTGGCGCACGCCAAGCACGCTCCCAACCCGAATGATAACGGGCGGCTTCGCGCGCAATTGCAAAGGCTGAATAACGTTTCATAGGCGTGGCTTCCGACTAATGATCAACAGGAGCGGCACAACGCAGGGATACCAAGCGGATCAGCCGTAACCTTAGAATGGTTTAACCAGCGGGATTCGCAAAGACATTTGTACCTCTCCCTGTTCTGAATGAGATACAGGAAATGAGGATACTGCAGGCGGCACATTTATGTGGTTTTACGACACGTACCACCCTGCGAGCAGTGACCAGCTTCATATTTCCCTTCTCTCTTGTGATCAATTGAACGTGGGTCACTGCAACACGCGGTCAATTGCCCCTTTTGCAAACGCTCTCGCAGCGCTACATCACCTATGGAACTACGAAAGGCGGCCTAATGGCGTTTTGGATTACTACGATTGTACTGACACTGATTGTGGCGGGGCTTTTGGCCCTTGCATTGTTGCGCCGCGATGAGAAATCAAACGACAAGGCCGACTATGATTTGCGGGTATATCGCGACCAACTGAGTGAAGTTGAGCGTGATCTGGAGCGCGGTGTGCTGAGCACTGAAGACGCAACCCGCGTGCGCACAGAAATTTCGCGCCGCATTCTCGCAGCAGATGTCGCACGCCGCGAAATCGACGATACCACCAGCGGCGCCCCTAAATTGCTTGCCGGCGGTATCGCTGTTGCCCTCGCAGTTGGTAGCTTTGCGCTTTATTCTGGTTTGGGTGCACCCGGTTACGGTGACCTTGCATTAGCCGAACGGATCGCATTTGCCGAAAACCTGCGTGAGACCCGCCCCACACAAGCAGAAGCCGAGGCAAGCCTACCAGAGAAACCCGCTACAACTGAATTTAGCGAGGATTACCTCAGGCTCGTTCAGACCCTACGCAACACGGTCGTTCAGCGCCCCGATGACATTCAAGGGCATGCGCTTTTGGCCCAAAACGAATCCAACTTGGGCAACTTCATCGCCGCCTACACCGCTCAGGCCCGTTTGATCGAACTGAAAGGTGAACAAGCTACCGTTCAGGACCTCACGGATTATGCCGATCTGCTTGTGCTCGCCGCCGGCGGTTACGTCTCACCCGAGGCAGAGCAGGCAGCCAGCGTTGTGCTCAACACCGATCCACAAAACGGCATTGCGCGTTATTATTCAGGCTTGATGATGGCCCAAACCGGTCGACCAGACATGGCGTTTCGTATCTGGGATCGTCAGCTTCGCATCGGCCCAGAAAATGCGCCGTGGATCGCCCCTATCTTGGCGCAGATCCCAGACATGGCGCAACGCGCTGGTGTGAATTACCAAATCCCAGCCATTGGCTCGGCTGCGACAAACGGCCCAACCTTTGGCGACATCGATGCCGCTGCAGAGCTGACGGGTGCTGAACGCATCGAGATGATCGAGGGCATGGTGGCTGGCCTGTCTGACCGCCTCGCAACCGAAGGCGGATCAGCACCCGAGTGGGCGCAGCTTATTGGCGCTTTAGGGGTACTTGGCCGCTCAGATCAAGCCTTTGCCATTTTCCAAAATGCCCAGCAGGTTTTTGCGGATGACCTGACAGCAATCGACATGATCACACGCGCCGCGCAACGTGCAGGAGTTGTAGAATGATCCTTGAAGACGTCGAAGAATTCAACGCCGCCATCCCCGCCATGCAGTCCCTGATCGGGCTTGATCTGGGCACTGTCACCATTGGATTGGCCGTGTCAGATACCTTTCTGGGCGTGGCTTCCCCGCTTGAAACGATCAAACGCAAGAAGTTCGGCATAGATGCCGCGCGCCTGCTCGAAGTCATCGAAAAGCGCAACATTGGTGGCTTGGTTCTTGGCCTGCCACGCAACATGGACGGCTCTGAAGGCCCGCGTTGCCAATCCACTCGTGCCTTTGCGCGCAACCTTGAGAAAATCTACACTGGCCCCATTACCTACTGGGACGAACGCCTGAGCACTGTGGCCGCTGAACGTGCTCTGCTTTTGGCGGATACGTCACGCAAACGCCGCTCTGAGGTCATTGACCACGTCGCTGCTGGGTTTATCTTACAAGGATTCTTAGACCGTTTGCGTGTATTGAAAGCCTCATCATGACATCAAGTAAAGACGCCCCTCCGGTGTGGCGACGCGACGAAATTGAAAGCCCATGTATCCAGATCTGCGTCGTACACCCCGCGACGCGGCTGTGCACAGGATGCAACCGCTCGATTGATGAAATTGGGCGTTGGTCAAAGATGCACCCTGATGAGCGCTCTGAGATTATCGCTGAACTGCCAACCCGCGTGGCTGTCCCGAAAGGACGGCGTGGTGGGCGAGCCGCGCGTTTAAAGCGATAGTCGTTTCGAGGCTGTTTTGCTAAACCGCCCAATGGTTTCAAACGCCGCCACAAACCAAATGCTCAATCATTGAAAACCGCACGCTCAATTGGATTTGAGAGTGTTATGCCTGAAACGACTGGGGCTCGCGCTCGGTCTCGAGCGTCACTTTTAGCCGATCAAAGCCTTGCGCAGCATATTTAACGCCACCAATATCAAGAACACACCAAAGACGCGCTTTAGGGGCTTGGCATCCATTGAATGCGCCAGCTTGACCCCAAGCGGTGCGGTTAACAATGTCATCGCGATGATGACAAAGAACGCGATCAAGTTCACAGCACCTATGGTCAGCGGCGGCACGTCCATCTGCATATCTACCAATAAAAACCCGATCACAGCAGGCACAGCAATCACGACCCCAAAACCCGCAGCTGTCGCCACGGCACGGTGAATTGGCGTGTTAAACAAGCTCATCAGCGGCACACCAAAGCTGCCCCCTCCGATGCCCATCAGCACCGACATAAAGCCAACCAATGGCGAAAGAACCAAGCGCAGCGGCCCTTTTGGCATCATCAGTCCAAGGCGCCATTCCGAACGGCCAAAGCTCATGTAGAGACCAACAATCAATGCCAAAATGCCAAAGATCGCCTGCAAGGTGGTTGAACGCAGCTGTGACACAACCAACATTCCCAAAACCGCGCCAACGGCAATCCCTGGGGCCCAACCGCGCAGGATCTCCCAATCAACCGCACCTTTTTTATTGTGGCTGTGTACCGAACGCACCGATGTTACGATGATCGTTGCGAGCGACGTCGCCAAACACATCTGCATCAACTGCGGCCCATCATAGCCAAGTGTTTGAAACGCATAGAAAAACGCTGGGACCAGAACAATCCCACCACCAACACCCAGCAAACCGGCCAAGACGCCAGCAAAGGCACCAATCGACAGTAAGACCAGTAACATCTGGATCAACAAAAGTGTTTCGGGCATGATTTTTCCTTAGGCTCTCAGGATATTTGCGCAGCTTCGACATCTTGCGCAATTTGTGACATGTGTTCCAGTGCTGCTAACACTAATTCTGGCCCCGCGCCCTTTTTGTTGGCCTCTTCCGACAACATCCGCCGCCAGCTTCGTGCTCCCGGGCGCCCAGCAAACAGACCAAGCATATGTCGCGTGACTTGATGCAAACGCCCACCTGCGGTCAGATGCGCCTCGATGTAGGGCAGCATAGCATGGACCGCTTGCTCAGCGTTCGTCACTTCCCCCACACCATAGATCACAGGATCGGCAGCGCTGAGGATATCACTTGGCTGATGATATGCTGCGCGCCCGACCATCACACCGTCCAACCCGCTTTCCAGCAGGTCACGTGCGTGATCCAATGTGGAAATCCCACCGTTGATCGAGATGTGAAGGTTGGGGAAATATCCCTTCATCTTGTGCACAAGCTCGTAGTCAAGCGGCGGCACATCACGGTTTTCCTTTGGGCTTAACCCCTTTAGCCAAGCTTTGCGTGCGTGGATGATCACCCGTTCACATCCCGTCCCGACAACGCGGGCCAAAAATTCAGGCAGTACCTCTTCGGGGTCTTGATCGTCGACACCAATGCGACATTTCACTGTCACCTCAATATCCACCTCAGCCCGCATCGCGGAAACGCAATCGGCAACCAGCTTGGGATGGCGCATCAACACCGCGCCAAATGTGCCAGACTGAACCCGGTCAGAGGGACAGCCCACATTCAAATTGATCTCATCATATCCCGCATCCGCCCCAATGCGTGCGGCTTTGGCCAACTCGACGGGATCAGACCCGCCCAATTGCAACGCAACTGGGTGCTCAGCCACATCATGATCCAAAAGATGCATCGCCCCACCCCGCAACAAAGCGGGTGACGTCACCATCTCAGTGTAGAGCAAAGCCTCCCCACTCAGTTGACGGTGAAGGTAACGGCAATGGCGATCCGTCCAATCCATCATGGGTGCAACGGATAGGCGTGCGTGGTGATGCAAATTGTATCTTTTAGTTTCAGACACTTATAGGCTTTCGGTTTTTGTGGTCAACGAAATGTGTAATTAGTGCAAAACTGGACTGACAACAATAGGCAGCAATAAACAACAATGGGCACAGCGTTTTGGTTGATGGCGCAGTATGATGCTTTGCCAATCCCTCAAATAGAGCAAATCCACTTAGATTTTTTCAATCATTTGTCTTTATCTAAATTAATGTGAAAGCTGAATGAACGTTCTATCGCCCTGCCCATCGTGAGAACCGAAGCCCGCATTCACCGCGACGTGAAACAAGGGCTGCTTTGCGGGGCAAACTTGCCATCGCTCCTGAAGATTTGAATGTCCGGTATGCCTTGGGGAGATCAGTTACGTGCCTCTCGTAGCCCCGCCCAAATTAGGCTGGCACCCATTGCTCCAAACGCTGCCGCAAAGACACCTTCAAACCAATTTGTAAAACGACTGTAGCCACGCATGGCGGCACCAGTCGAGAACAGCCATGCGTATGTTCCATAGATAACCAACCCCGACAATGCACCCATTGGACCGAATGCGAGGACGTGCCATGCGCTCAGCCCTTGTCCGAACAGGAAAGACGCAACCGCAGCCCACATCAACGCGGCTTTGGGATTGGTGAGCAGAACCAGAACGCCACGACGCCACGCAAGGCGATCAGTTAGTGGTCGGGCATCGGGTGCAAATGTTGTGTTCGCACCACCTTTCACGGTCGCGCGTGCAGCCTTGATGCCGAGAAAAAGAAGATAACTACCACCCAAAAATTTCAATAATAAGAGTGATAGTGGGAACGCTTCTATAAGAACGCCTAGGCCCAAAGCCGTCGCCAACGACCAAACAAGCATACCAGAAGAAATGCCCGTCACCACGAATAGAGCGGGCCGTCGCCCCTGTGCCAAACCGACCGATGCAACGGCGGCAAGATTAGGGCCAGGAGACATTTGGGCTGCGAGAACACCTAACCACGTCAATGCATAAATCGAAAACATGATGAGCAAACTCCTTGAATCGGTCTGCTAATATAGTTGTTGAGCGACATTGGA
Organism: Ascidiaceihabitans sp.; assembly: GCA_023301665.1. Taxonomy (GTDB): domain Bacteria; phylum Pseudomonadota; class Alphaproteobacteria; order Rhodobacterales; family Rhodobacteraceae; genus Ascidiaceihabitans. The sequence continues at coordinate 249 of JALZUL010000231.1, read as the reverse complement.
TTGGCAAGGCTGTCGTCACTGAAGCCGACATACATACCGATCACAGCATCGGTCGAGGTGGGTCGAAACCGCCTGCCCTGTTCTCATTGATCCGCTGCAAGCGCTGAACAGAGCCACTAGCCAAACTCATAAACTGCTCTCCCATGAGCGGTGTCATGTCCATGTTATCCGCCTGTACGTCCGATTTGAGGGCATCCATGTCGGATTCAAAAGTGACGAAGCCTTTGTTTTGCGCAAGGATCACAGTAA
>JALZUL010000230.1 GCA_023301665.1 Ascidiaceihabitans sp. | reverse complement strand
GACGTTGCTGCGATCATCGGAACGATGGATGTTGTGTTTGGGGAGATCGATCGCTGATGATGCGTTCTGTTGCTCTTTTTTCTTCTAAAAATACTCCCGCCGGAGGTCACTTTGACCACGGCGCGAAACGAAAGTTCTTCTAATGCTTCGTCGCCTGCACAAAGACCAACCCGATAGCTTTGCTTTCACTCCAGACAATCTTGCATGGGCTGAAGGGCAGATCACGAAATATCCGGAAGGGCGCCAAGCGTCCGCGATCATCCCGTTGTTGTGGCGTGCGCAAGAGCAAGAAGGATGGTTGACCCGTCCAGCAATTGAATACGTGTCTGACATGTTGGGTATGGCTTATATTCGTGGTCTTGAGGTGGCATCCTTTTACTTCATGTTCCAGTTGCAGCCGGTCGGTTCTGTGGCGCATATCCAAGTGTGTGGGACAACTTCTTGCATGATTTGTGGTGCCGAAGATCTGATGAAGGTTTGCAAAGAAAAGATTGCTGCCAAACCTCATGAGATTTCAGCAGACGGGAAGTTCTCCTGGGAAGAAGTCGAATGTCTTGGCTCTTGCTCAAACGCACCGATGGCTCAAATCGGTAAAGATTATTACGAAGATCTTACCACTGAACGTATGGGCGAGATCATCGATGAGTTGTCAGCAGGTAAGGTTCCAACGCCTGGCCCGCAGAATGGACGATATGCATCGGAACCTTTGAGTGGTCTGACCTCATTGACAGAATACGATAGCGGCAAGACGCAATATAACGCGTCTGCACAGCTGGCGACGGACATCGGTGATACGGTAAAGCGCATCGACGGAACCGAAGTTCCATTGCTGACCCCGTGGCAGGGTAAAGGTAAGTCTGCTGGCACTGCTGCAAAGAAATCACCCGCGAAAAAGCCGGCTGTAAAAGCTGAAGCGCCAAAGGCGACCAAGGCGAAACCGGCAACCACCGCACAAAAGCCAGCGAAAGCAACCCAAGCGCCTAAACCCGCAGCACCGACAGATGCTGTTGCTCAAGCGGCCGGAACAAAACCGAAAGTTATGAAAGCGCCACGCAAGTCTGGTGCAGATGATTTGAAAATGATCAAAGGCGTTGGGCCTAAGCTCGAAGGGCTGTTGAACAGCATGGGCTTTTTCCACTTTGACCAAGTTGCCCAATGGGGCCCTGAAGAAGTATCATGGGTCGATCAGAACCTAGAAGGCTTCAAAGGTCGCGTGAGCCGAGACAATTGGGTGCCGCAAGCCACAGCCTTGGCTGCTGGCGAAGAAACAGAATTCTCCAAACGTGCTACGAAAAGCGGTATCTATAAGAAATAAAAAGAACCGAAAACAACTTCTAATTAGGAGAGGGACACGACATGGGAAATTTCACACGGAATAACAGCTGCGCCACATGGTGCTGGCTGATAGCTGCTGCGGTTGGCATTATTGCGGCATTGCTTCTTTGGATAGCTCGAGATTGGGCATTTATACCTGGGGTATTTGTCGGTCTTTTGATCTTTATTATTGGCGGTTTTTTACTTTCTTGGCTGTTTTGTTCATCACAAGCTGAAGACAGTTCAACGGGCACACAGAGTGTTGGTTCATCAAGCACAGCGACGGAAGCTTCTGTGGCTGCATCTAATTCAACAGCGTCTGCTTCAACGTCTACAGCAGCAGCTGCTGGTGGTGTCGTAGCTGCAGCGGCCGCGGGCGCTGCGGTTGCTTCGTCTAGCTCCACTGCGAACAAGGGATCGGGCATTAAGCCGTCTGCTGAGCTGTCGGGGACCAAAGAACTATCAGAACGCAAAGGCGACTGGAAATACGAGAAACCGGAAGCAGATGTAAAATCTGATGAGGCGAAAAGTGGTAGTGCGACGTCAGGTGAGTCTGATGTTGCGGCACCCGCTGCAGCGCCGGTTGCAAAACCGGCCGCTAAAACGGCTGCAAAGAGCAAGTCCTCAGCTGGAGATGCGAAAGTAGCTTCAAAACCGAAAGCCAAAGCAAAGCCTGCTGCGAAAGCGGCCCCTAAAACCGAGGCTAATGCGACACAGGAAAAGACAGCCGCTGCGAAACCCAAAGCTGCTAAGGCAACCACGGCGAAAGCAAGCGCTGCGAAACCAGCGACCGCTAAGGCGAAACCTGCGGCCGCTGCGAAATCGACAACTGCTAAAACGAAACCTGCGGCAGCTGCGAAATCGACAACTGCTAAAGCTAAAACTGCAACTGCTGCGAAATCAACGGCCACGGCTGGGAAAGCAACAGCTGCTAAATCTGCCAAACCAAAAGCGGCAGCGGCAGCGAAGGCAACGAAAGCCAAGGCGGCTCCTAAGGCAGCAGCTGCTGAGAAGACTGCTAGCAAGCGTCCACCGGTCGCGGCGGATGGTAAGCCTGAAACCTTGACCAAAGCGCGCGCAGGTGGTGCAGACGATTTGAAACTGCTCAAGGGCGTTGGGCCGGGTCTAGAAAAGACCTTGAACGACCTCGGGTTCTATCACTTTGATCAAGTTGCTGCTTGGCGCAAGAAAGAAGTCGAATGGGTTGACAGCAACCTTCGCTTCAAGGGCCGCATTGAGCGCGATGAGTGGATCAAACAAGCAAAGATTTTGGCAAAAGGCGGAACAACTGAATTCGCCAGCCGGTCAAAAAAAGGATAGTGCTTAAGACGCACTAATAGGAAATATGCAGAGCCAAGATAAGACATCCAAAGCAGGGCAACGCGCATCGTTGTGGATCGCTGGTCTTGGGGTTTTTTGGCTCTGCATCAATATGATAGGCGGGTATTACGGGTGGTCCAATCGGACACGCGCATTGTTCGACCTTGTTGTGCTGGCTGGTTTTGGCTGGGCACTTTGGAACGTGATAAAAATCTGGCGCGCGCGCCAGTCAGATAGAGGCTAAGGGCGTATGCTTAAGGACCAAGACCGGATCTTTACCAACATTTATGGTATGCACGACCGTACATTAGCGGGCGCAAAAGCGCGCGGTCATTGGGATGGCACAGCCAAGATCATTAAGAATGGTCGTGATTGGATCGTCGACGAGATGAAAAAATCAGGCCTTCGTGGTCGTGGTGGTGCGGGTTTCCCGACCGGTTTGAAATGGTCCTTTATGCCAAAGGAAAGCGACGGTCGCCCGTCATACTTGGTTGTGAACGCCGACGAATCCGAGCCGGGTACCTGTAAAGATCGTGAGATCATGCGTCATGATCCTCACACATTGATCGAGGGTTGCTTGATCGCGTCTTTTGCGATAAATGCAAACGCCTGCTATATCTACATTCGTGGCGAATACATCCGCGAAAAAGAAGCGCTTCAAGCAGCGATTGATGAAGCATACGATGCGGGTTTGGTTGGCAAGAATGCTTGTAAATCTGGTTGGGATTTTGACATCTACCTGCACCACGGGGCAGGGGCATATATTTGCGGCGAAGAAACCGCATTGCTTGAAAGCCTTGAGGGTAAAAAAGGCATGCCACGTATGAAGCCACCATTCCCTGCGGGTGCTGGCCTTTATGGCTGCCCGACGACCGTGAACAACGTTGAATCGATTGCGGTTGTTCCGACGATTTTGCGTCGCGGTGCTGAATGGTTCTCGAGCTTTGGCCGCCCAAACAATGCGGGCACAAAACTGTTCGCGATCTCTGGTCACGTCAACAACCCTTGTGTGGTTGAAGAGGAGATGTCGATCTCCTTTGAAGAGCTGATTGAAAAGCACTGTGGCGGTATTCGCGGCGGCTGGGGTAATCTGAAGGCTGTGATCCCCGGTGGCTCATCGGTCCCTATGATCCCAGGCAAAGAGATGCGCAACGCAATCATGGACTTTGATTACCTGCGCGAGCAACGCTCTGGTTTGGGGACAGCGGCGGTAATCGTTATGGATAACTCGACCGACGTGATCAAAGCGATCTGGCGTTTGTCTAAATTCTATAAGCACGAAAGCTGCGGCCAATGCACGCCATGCCGTGAAGGCACCGGCTGGATGATGCGTGTTATGGATCGTCTGGTTAAAGGCGAGGCCGAGCCAGAAGAAATTGATATGTTGCTCGATGTAACCAAACAGGTTGAAGGCCACACAATTTGCGCGCTTGGCGACGCTGCTGCTTGGCCGATCCAAGGACTGATCCGTCACTTCCGTGATGAAATCGAAGACCGCATTAAACACAAACGCACCATCGCTGCTGAATAGGCGAAGGTGTTTCTAAACCGTTGCAGTCACCATTAGACGCAGTTTGGAAACGCAAATGGTTGAGATAACTGAAACTGGCGTTACGCCAAAGCTTAAGAAAGAGAAGGGACGCGCGATGAACAATCTAAAGAAACCCCTTTCTGGCGCTATACGAACACCACGGTTGCGCAGTGGTGTGATCATTGGCGCTACTTTAAGCTGTCTTGTTGCGGTGAGCGCTTGTGGGATCAATGACAACCGCCCCGGCTTTGATGGTCACCAGTTCAGAGCAAAGCTGTCTAAAGTTGATAAGCAACGCGACCAAATTAAAGTCACGGTTTCGGATGTATCTAAGTCGTTGGTTGGTGCCCGCGAAGCTGGTCGTTTTGAAGCGACCAAATACTGTGTTTCCCAATTCGGAAGCTCTAATGTCGTTTGGGTTAATGGGCCCGACGCTGAGGACGCTGATCTGGTGATCAAAGATGGCAAGCTAGAATTGCGTGG
>JALZUL010000229.1 GCA_023301665.1 Ascidiaceihabitans sp. | reverse complement strand
TGGCGGCAATGGCGTGCCGTTTGATTGGCGTTTGATTGCAAGGCGCCGTTGGACTGTGCCGTGGATGTTGGCGGGCGGGTTAACCCCTGAAAACGCGGCAGAAGCGATCAAAATGACAGGCACGCGCCAGATCGATGTCAGTTCAGGCGTCGAAAGCGCACCGGGTGTCAAAGACGCCGCATTGATCGCGAAATTTGTTGAGGCGGCCCAAAGCTAGGGCGACCTCTTTGGTGTTTGATCCCACATATCCTAGCCTGACGATGAGGAGACAAATGTGTTTATAGTTTCGGTAGGCGGCCTCGAGGTCGCAGGTCCGCTAAATTTATTTCGCTTCTTTAAGCTTGCCCTTTCACTGCGCAAGGTCGCGATGGAAGCCGAAGGGAACCTATCGGTCGATCTGTTTCGCCATGGACGCGTGTTTTATGTCGCCTCGGTTTGGCGCAGCCAAGACGAAATGCGTGCTTTCGCTCAAAGCGGTGAGCACGGTGAAATCATGCGCAATGGCCTGCGCTGGATCAAATCGTCCAAGAATATCTCGTATACCGCGACCACACTGCCCACCCGCGCAGAGGTCGTGGACCGGTGGAAGAAAGAAACGGATTGAACAAAAGGGGTGACAGTCCGCTTTACGGCTCTAACTCCATAAGCTACATCCAAATGCAGCGAAGTGGAGCACTCAGATGAACGACCTTTTCAATTCTTTTATGACCGGACCTGATGAGCAGGGGCGGTTTGGCGATTTTGGGGGCCGGTTTGTCTCTGAGACGTTGATGCCATTGATCCTTAGTCTTGAGGAAGAATACGAAAAGGCAAAAACCGACGACAGCTTTTGGGCCGAGATGGATGATCTTTGGGCCAATTACGTTGGCCGCCCAAGCCCACTCTATCATGCTGAGCGCCTGACCGAACATTTGGGCGGTGCAAAGGTCTACATGAAGCGCGACGAGCTGAACCACACCGGCGCGCACAAAATCAACAACGTGTTGGGCCAGATCATTCTTGCCCGCCGTATGGGCAAAAAGCGTATCATCGCTGAAACTGGCGCAGGCCAGCACGGCGTGGCAACAGCGACTGTCTGTGCAAAGTTCGGCCTCAAGTGCGTCGTCTACATGGGCGCACATGATGTTGAGCGCCAAGCGCCAAACGTGTTCCGCATGCGTCTGCTTGGTGCCGAGGTTGTGCCAGTCACATCTGGCCGCGGTACGTTGAAAGATGCCATGAACGACGCGCTGCGTGACTGGGTGACCAACGTGGATGATACGTTCTATTGCATCGGCACTGTGGCAGGCCCACACCCATACCCTGCGATGGTGCGTGATTTCCAATCCATCATCGGCAAAGAAGTCCGCGAACAAATGACCGCACAAGAGGGGCGCTTGCCTGATACTTTGATTGCAGCCATTGGCGGCGGTTCCAACGCGATGGGCCTGTTCTTTCCGTTCCTTGACGACAAAGACATCAACATCATTGGCGTCGAAGCGGGCGGTAAAGGTGTGAATGAAAAGATGGAGCATTGCGCGTCTTTGACGGGCGGCCGCCCGGGCGTTCTGCACGGCAACCGTACCTATCTTTTACAAGACGACGATGGGCAAATTCTCGAAGGGTTCTCAATTTCTGCGGGCCTTGATTACCCGGGGATCGGGCCAGAGCACGCTTGGTTGCACGACATTGGCCGCGCCAAATATGTGTCGATCACTGATGTCGAAGCACTTGAAGCATTCCAGCTGTGCTGCACGCTCGAGGGGATCATTCCAGCGCTCGAACCCTCCCACGCTTTGGCACATGTGATGAAGCTGGCACCAACGCTGCCAAAAGATCACATCATCTGCATGAACATGTGTGGCCGTGGTGACAAAGACATCTTTACCGTCGCACGCGCGCTCGATTTTGATATGGGCGAATTCGTCTAAGTACGAGTAGCACAAAAGATCAAAGGCACCTCACTGAGGTGCCTTTTTCGTTTCTACCTAGTGGTTTGTGGTTTGATGCTGTTGCAGCACCTCAAGCGGCACGATCTCAAGGGCGCGCATGTGTGTGGCACTCAGGTTGATCAAAGGGGCGCAGCCTTCCTCATGTGCTTGCAAGAACCTTCCGGCACACAAGCACCACGCATCGCCGCCTTTTAAACCGTCAAAACCGAACTCTGGGCGCGGGGTGCTTAGATCATTGCCGACGTATTTTGAGAATGCCAGAAACTCGTCGGTCATCACCGCACAGACTGTATGGCTGCCTTGGTCTTCGCTGCAAGTGTTGCAGTGACCGTCGCGAAAGAACCCCGTCACGGGGTCAACGCCGCATAATCCCAGCGGCTGGCCAAGAACATTTATGCTATCATCGGGTTTTATCATTTGGTTTCACTTGCTGCTACAATCTGTCGAAACATATCAACATTCTGATCGTTTACACCAGCCTCTCGAAATAGCTTATCCGCGCCTGTTGAGACCACAACGATGCCAGCCGGTTTGTTGATGTAAATGAATTGGCCGTAAATCCCACGCCCCAAGAATTCCTCACCAGGAATCGCGCCAACAGGAACCCACCACTGGTACCCATAGCCGATTTGGCCATCTTTTGTTTTGGCAGAGGGCAGGGTTGAGGCGGCAACCCAATCCGCAGGAACAATCTGTTCGCCGTTCCATGCACCATCTTGCAAAATCATCTGACCAAAGCGGGCATAATCGCGGGTGGTAAGGTTTAATCCACCCAACACAAACGCGACCCCCACGCCATCCGTGAGGTAATAAGCCGGCTGTTCCTGTCCCAACTTGCTCAAGATTTTTTCGGACAGCAAATCAGGAACACTGCGCCCCGTTGCACCCCGCGCAATCATCCCAACGACATGCGTGTCGATTGAAGTGTACTTCCATTCCTGTCCTGCAGGGGCAAACGAGTGCGTCAGCCCAGCGGTGAAATCATCCATTTTGCCGCCAAGGGCGAGAACACGCCCCATGCGGTTAATGTCGCTGTCATACGCCAGATAGTCTTCGTCAAACGTAATGCCGCTCGACATTTGTAGCACGTTCAACACAGTGGCTTCGCTGTAAGCGCCCCCTTCCAAAGACGGTGCGTATTTGACAACGGGGTCATCGAGCGATGCGATCGCACCTTCCTCGACAAGAATGCCAAACAGGGCGGATAGGTAGCTTTTGGCAACGGACCAACTGATGCGACGATCTTGGGCTGTGGTGCCAAGGTAGTATGCCTCGTGAGCGATCACGCCGTCTTTTAGAACAAGGGTCGATGTGACGCTGCGTGTGCGCACCCATTCATCGTAGCCTGCTGGCATCACAAAACTGTCACCCTTAGGCAAATCCGACACGGGGCCGTCTCCACGGTCCAGCTCGATGTTCAAAAACGCCGCATTCATATTGGAAAAGTTGTGGACGATCTTTTGCGCATCAAACAGCGAATTTACAGCTATAAGGCGGGTGATTTCCTCGCGTTTCCAAATGCTTACGGCCGCAGCTGCAACAACTGCCACAAGGCCAATTCGACCACCCCACTTTAGAACTTTGCGCATTTTCGATCCTCCCTGATCTTGCACAATCATGCACGCTATCAAGACAGAGGCAAACCTAACGCTCCGTAAAACACTATCTCAACTCATGAGCTTAAATTGCTCGCGCCACCGCATCGGATCAGCCGGTGTAGGTCCAGTTGACCCAACGCCCGTGAAAATCCACGCGCCCCAACGACAACACATGATTGCCCGGCCACAAACGCAACGTAAGCGCAGCCCCAACACCACCCGTAGCATCGCCGTCGTTCTCCATCGACAGCCAAGCCAGCGGTGTCTCAACCGTGGCGCGCGCGCCTGCGGCGTCTAGCAATGCCTCACCACGGGCTTGGGCGGCTTTTGGGAAATACTGCCAAGCAACGGTGTTTTGGATCAGATGCAAATGCCCTTGTTTCGGCTGGGCAAGGCGCTGCTCTAACCACGCAATTGCGTCGCCTTGTGCGACGCTTGTGTCCAAAACAGAAGCTGCCGCTTGGGTTAGCGCAAGGCGATGGGGCTGATCGGGCCACAGATAGGCCTTGAGGCGCAATAGATCTTGGGGCTTCTTGGGATCAAGCGGGTTAAGATCGACGCCTGCGCGCTCACCAATAGTGATTTCGGCTTTGGGGGGCGTTGGCCCGCTCCACTCAGGGCTAAGACAAAGGGCAGGGGCCGATGCGCCAAACCGAACGCCATCAATGTCGAGTGCATAATGATCCCACATCAGGTTCAGGCCACCGCTTGCACCCAACTCAGACAAAACAATGGGCCGCGGGAAATACGACAAAGCAACCTGCGCCCCCGCAATCAACGCCGCAGACCTGCGCACCTCATTGGTTTGTGGGGGGCTTTGCGTCCAATCCAGCATAAAGCCTTCATGCGCCCTCAGCGCCTCTGAGACAGTTTGCAGCAACACGCGGCGATCGGCACTGTAAGGCGGATAAACGCCCGCAAGATCTCGATCTTGGCCACTTAGGACCAAGGCATGTAAGCCACCCGCAATACGCAGGGGCAGCGAGTGCCCCACTGGCCCAATATCACCACTATAGGCGGCCATTGCCTTGCCGAGCGCTGTATCGGGTTGCCAGATTTCAGCAAGGCCACGCAGCAAGGTTCCCATGAAAGGGGAACCCATCTTTTCGCAAGAGACGGCTTGATCTTGGAACGCTTGCAATAAGCTCACTTAAAACGATCCATGAGCTTTTGCATGGACGAACGGGTGTCCACCTCAGGCTCTGGCTGTGGTTCCTTTTTTGCGGGGCGCTCGGTCACCACTTTCTTGGGGGGGCGCTGCCCCGTGCTTGGGCGGGGTGGCGCAACGCGCAAAGCCACAGCATTCATGAACTTTGGCGGATCGCCTGCCGCCAAATGTGGCGCACCGTCCGCACAGCCGCGCAAGACATCATCAAGCCATTCCTGCTCCGCCTTCGCAAAATCGCTAAGCACATAGCCCGAAACACGATCCTTGTGACCCGGATGCCCAACGCCCATGCGGATACGCCCGTAATTGGCCCCAATATGGGCATGGATCGAACGCAACCCATTGTGCCCCGCATGCCCGCCCGCCATCTTAAACCGAACCTTGCCGGGGGCTAGATCAAGCTCATCGTGAAAAACAATAACATCCTCAGGTGCGATCTTATAAAACTGCGCAGCTGCGGCGACGGATTGACCTGAGTTGTTCATAAACGTCTCGGGTTTCAACAAGACCGCGCGGTCAGACCCAAATCGCCCCTCAGAAACGGAACCATTGAACTTGGATTTCCAAGGGCCAAAGCCATGATCTGAGGCGATGAGATCAAGCGCCATAAAGCCGATATTGTGACGGTTGCGCGCGTATTTCGCACCGGGGTTGCCCAATCCAACAATCAATTTCATGGCGTGACCTTCATTCAAGAACCTGTTGTGCAGCATCCTATCACAGGGCCAAGGGAAAGCTCCACCTTAAGGCCGTGCATTGATCTAGATCGCGCGATCACGTCCCTGCGGAAGCCATGGCAATAAAGTTACCAAAACGGGCCTTTATACCTTTTGCAGCTAAGAGTATGTTTGTGCCCGAACCATCCGGTGCCCCACTGCGAAACTGAATGAGGTATCAGCATCAACTGATATCCGTGAAAGGACTGGCCATGAAGCAACTGCTGTCTATTGCGATGATCGGAATTTGGACGAGCGGGGCCTTGGCGCACTCTCCACTTGAAGGAACGACGCCAGCCAATGAAGCGACCGTGGCCCAGCTGCCATCCGAGATCGTCATGAATTTTAAAGGCGATATTCGGCTGACACGCGTTGGCATGACACATGCCGATCACCCGAGCGTGGATCTCGATCTTGATAGCTTTGACGGGTTTATTTCGAGCTATGCAATACCTGTGCAATCTTTGGGAGCAGGCCTTTATGTGATCGAGTGGCGCGGCCTCGGCACTGACGGTCATACCATGAACGGGTCGTTCAGCTTTACGGTCGAATAACCATGCCAGACATGTGGGGATTGGCATCCATTGCCACCAAATTTGCACTGTACCTAGGGGTGCTGACTTCGGTTGGGACGGTTCTTGCGGCAATGCTATTCCATCTGACAGGGTATCGCCGTTTCGCCGTAGGCTTTGCTGTGCTCGCGATAACAACTACCCTTTTAGGCTTTTCGTTGGCGGGGGCCGCGCTGACAGGCGATGCAAGCGGAATGACAGACCCCGAAATGCTGGGTTTGCTTTGGTCAACACCCGTCGGCACGACACTCGCGTTAAGATTATCCGGTCTTGGATTGTTGATTTTTGGTTTGTTCGCTGGGCGGATCGGTATGATATTGGCGTTGATTGGATCCGCCTTTGCCTTGTGGTCTTTCGTGAACACCGGACATATTTCAGATCGCGATAGCCTTATGTTGAGCCTCGTGTTGATGTTCCACTTGGCTGCAGTGTCCATCTGGATCGGTATCCTCTCACCGCTGCGTAAATTGTCATTGGAAAAGGGCAGGGCGTTGGACACCGCCGATTTAGGGCACCGTTTCGGCAGGTTGGCAACAGTGTTCGTGCCTCTGCTCATTTTGGCTGGCGGATACATTGGCTACGAACTGGTTGGAACGTGGTCGGCTCTTTTTGGCACGGCTTATGGGCAGGCTCTTGTTCTTAAAGTGTTGTTTGTTGCGGGCTTGCTTGCGCTCGCCGCGGCCAACAAGCTGCGTTTCATCCCCAAGCTGTCGGCAGGTGATGGTTCTGCAGCAGCTCATTTGGCCAAGTCGATATCATTTGAATGGGGAATAATCGTTTTGGTCCTTCTCACCACGGCTGTGCTGACGTCCACCTTGACGTTGCCATCCTAAAGACATCCGCGATTTGAAAAACTGCAAATACATCCCCGGCAAGCGATATCAAACGATCGCTTCGACCGCACAGATGATGCTGACCGGTGAGACACCCATAGGTCAGTTCATATCCACCCCACATCGTTAATCGCAACGAAAAACGGGGCCCCAAAAGGAGCCCCGTTAAAACCGCATCAAACTCTTTCGAGTTGTGCTTATTCTTCTGTTGCTGGCGCTTCGCCTTCAGCGGCGTCTTCGCCTTCTTCGTTGTCAGAAGAGCGCAAGCCGGATGGTGCAGAGATGTTGCCGATCACAAAATCACGGTCGATTGTTGGCTTGGCACCAGCAGGCAACGAGATCGAAGAAATCGTGATGGTATCGCCGACTTCCAAGCCAGCCAAATCAACAATCAATTTCTCAGGAATGTCGCCAGCGGTTACATTCAGTTCAACTTCTGGACGTACAACAGTCAAAACGCCACCGCGCTTGATGCCAACACATTCTTCTTCGTTGATGAATTCAACTGGGATGAACAAGTTTACAACTGATGTACGCTTCAGGCGCATAAAGTCGACGTGCGTTGGCAAGTCTTTAACAACGTGGCGCTGAACGTCGCGGCAGATGACACGAACGTCTTCTTGGCCTTCAACTTTCAGGTTGAACAACGTGGACTTAAAGCGGCCAGCTTTCAACATTTTCAACAGTTTGTTGAATGGGATGTTGATCGGCAGCGGGTCTGTATCACCACCAAAAACAATGCCCGGTACCATGCCGTCGCGGCGTGCCTGACGAGCGGCGCCCTTGCCTGTCCCCGTACGTTCCAGAGCTTCAAGATCAGGAATCTCTCCAGCCATAATAATTCTCCAATATTTATAGGGCAGGACGCCTCCAAGGCTGTCGTCCCGCGTGAAGTCGCGCGTATAGACCGGAACAGCGTTTAAGAAAAGCGCTTTTTGCACCCATATTATATTGCAGGGGCGGGGGCTCTCTGTCACCTGATACCCTATGGCATTTATAAATGATCTTTACCTGTCGCGAAAACCCTTGGCTGCCTTTGCGATTATAGGCTTAGGCTGGGCAACATATTTCGCAAAGGCAGCCAAGGGTTT
>JALZUL010000228.1 GCA_023301665.1 Ascidiaceihabitans sp. | reverse complement strand
ATCACCGAACACGGCTTTGCAGGTATCGCAACCGGTGCTTCTTTCGCCGGTGTACGCCCAATCGTTGAATTCATGACATTCAACTTTGCCATGCAAGCGATGGACCACATCATCAACTCTGCAGCCAAGACACTTTATATGTCTGGTGGTCAGATGGGCGCACCAATGGTGTTCCGTGGACCAAACGGCGCAGCGGCACGTGTTGGCGCACAACACAGCCAAGACTACGCAGCATGGTTCATGCAAGTGCCTGGCCTGAAAGTCGCGATGCCCTACTCTGCATCCGATGCCAAAGGTCTGATGAAAACAGCGATCCGCGACGACAACCCTGTCATCTTCCTAGAGAATGAAATTCTCTATGGTCGCACCTTTGATGTCCCTGACATTGACGATTACACCGTGCCATTCGGCAAAGCCCGTATTTGGCGCGAAGGTACAGATGTCACAATCGTCAGCTTCGGCATCGGCATGACATATTCTCTTGAAGCGGCTGATAAATTGGCCGAAGAAGGTATCTCTGCCGAGGTTCTCGATCTTCGTACGATCCGTCCAATGGACACTCCTGCCATCATCAAATCTGTCATGAAAACAAACCGTTGTGTGACAGTTGAAGAAGGTTGGCCACAAGGGTCCGTTGGCAGCTACATCAGCTCCGTGCTCATGCAAGAAGCGTTTGACTACCTTGACGCGCCAGTGATCAACTGTACCGGCAAAGACGTTCCAATGCCTTATGCTGCGAACCTCGAACGCCACGCTCTCATCACGACCGACGAAGTTGTCGCCGCCGTGAAACAAGTCACATACAAGTAAGGAGTAGCAGACATGCCAATCGAAATTCTCATGCCCGCGCTCTCTCCGACCATGGAAGAAGGCACGCTTGCCAAATGGCTCGTTAAAGAAGGCGACACTGTCTCTTCTGGCGATCTTATGGCGGAAATCGAAACCGACAAAGCCACGATGGAATTCGAAGCCGTCGACGAAGGTGTCGTTGGTAAGATCATGATCGCTGAAGGCTCCGAAGGGGTCAAAGTGAACACTGTGATCGCGGTTTTGCTCGAAGACGGCGAAAGCGTCGACGATATCGGATCTGCCGCGGCACCAGCCGCTGCAGCCCCTGTTGCAGATACACCAGCAGCGGCCCCAACGGCGGCCGTCGCACCTGCCCCAGCAGCACCTGTTGCCAAAGACGGGAACCGCGTTTTTGCCTCCCCATTGGCACGACGCATTGCCGCCAACAAAGGCTTGGACCTGTCCACAATGACAGGCTCTGGTCCCCGTGGTCGCATCGTCAAAGCTGACGTCGAAAACGCAACCGCGCCTCAGGCAAAACCAGCCGCAGCAGCAAGCGCCCCAGCGGCCGCCGCAGCACCTGCTGGTCCGGCTGCAGACGCAGTGGCAAAAATCTACGCCGATCGCGAATACACCGAAATGCCTCTCGACGGCATGCGCAAAACCATTGCTGCACGTTTGACAGAAGCCAAGCAGACCGTGCCGCACTTCTACCTGCGCCGTGACATTCAGCTTGATGCTTTGCTAAAATTCCGCAGCCAGTTGAACAAGAACCTCGAAGGTCGCGGCGTTAAGCTTTCGATCAACGACTTCATCATCAAAGCCTGTGCTCTTGCGCTACAAGCTCAACCAGATGCAAACGCAGTCTGGGCCGGTGATCGTGTGTTCAAACTGAAACCTTCCGATGTCGCGGTTGCCGTTGCCATCGAGGGCGGGTTGTTCACACCTGTCTTGAAAGATGCCGAGATGAAGTCACTCTCCGCCCTTTCAGCAGAGATGAAAGACCTTGCTGGCCGTGCACGTGATCGCAAACTTGCGCCACATGAATATCAAGGCGGCAGCTTCGCTATTTCTAACCTCGGCATGTTCGGCATCGACAACTTCGATGCGGTTATCAACCCACCACACGGCGCGATCTTGGCCGTTGGTGCAGGTAAGAAAAAACCTATTGTTGGTCCTGAGGGCGATCTTATCACTGCGACGGTTATGTCCGTTACATTGTCAGTCGATCACCGCGTGATTGACGGTGCTTTGGGTGCCGAATTGCTCAACGCAATTGTCGATAACCTCGAAAACCCAATGGGCATGCTTGCCTAATTCAAATTACTCCTTGCGCGTTTCCAAGCGCGCAAGGAACCTACCTATATCACACAACGCCGCCAACATCGTGAAACGTTGTGATGCCTGATATTCTTTAAATTTTGCTGCTTTGTGTTTTAGTCGTCCGTAGAGATACTCGGAGTAACGCCAATGCAGTTCAAAACAATTCTCTTGTCAGCAATCATCGGTTCATCTGCATTGTTAGCAGCACCCGAACCGGTTTCCGCCAAACCAAACCTATGGCCCGGCGAAACAAAACCTGTAAATGCACACATCTCAGGGAAATCCGCAGAGGAACTGCGCCGTGAACGCGAAGAACGGCGTGCTCTGCGCAAGAAAAAGCGCCTCGAACGCCGTCTACAAAAAAACGGCAACTAACGCCTTAGCTAGATACAGCTAGGAAAGACCAAACCTATTGGTCTTTTCCCAACATGTGGTTCATCGAAACTGACGGTTGATCACAACCAGCTTCCCCTACGATCTTCGCAGGGATACCAGCAACGGTTTTACATTCAGGAACATCCTGAAGCACCACAGAACCTGCCGCAATACGACTGCAATAACCAATCTTGATATTACCCAAGACTTTGGCACCAGCACCAATCAACACACCATTACCAATCTTCGGATGGCGGTCCTCTTCTTCTTTCCCCGTTCCGCCCAATGTGACGGAGTGCAGCATCGAAACATTATCGCCAACCACAGCGGTTTCACCAATCACAATCGAATGCGCGTGATCGATCATAATACCGCGACCGATCTTGGCTGCAGGGTGAATATCAACGCCAAAAATCTCGGAAACACGCATCTGGAAAAAATAGGCTAGGTCTTTATGACCCTGTGTCCAAAGATGATGCCCAACGCGATAGGCTTGTATCGCTTGGTACCCTTTAAAATAAAGGATCGGCTGCAAAAGGCGATGGCAGGCAGGATCACGCTCGTAAATCGCTGTCAAATCAGCGCGCGACGCTGCAATCAAAGAAGGCTCCGCATTATACGCTTCTTCAACGATTTCACGCACCACAACCATAGACATCTCATTAGAGGCCAATTTGGCTGCAATACGGTACGAAAGCGCTTTTTCAAGCGATTTATGATGCAAGATACATGCATGGATAAAGCCACCAACCAACGGTTCATCCAAGACCGCTTGACGCCCCTCTTCTTGGATTTGCTCCCAAACAGGGTCAAGCGATAGAATGTCAGTGCGTATATCAGCCATCATAAGCCTCTCATTTTCTTAGCCTAGAATAGCCATGTAAGACTTAAAATGACAAACGCAAACCTGTGATGGCTAAGATTGCAAAAAAGAATGTTACTTTATTCTGAATTCCGAAGCAGAGCGTTGGCCAAAGCCGCTCCTCTTCTCAAGGATTGCCGCAATGACCAACTTTAGGCACAGACAATATTGCACATCATCAAAGGTCGGCTCATCCGCGAGGCGGCGTTTGCGCGCAGCGGCCGCCAATGTGCCATCGCCAAAGTTTGGATGAACCCGCTTAAACCGCCGCGTATATCGATCACCAAAATCGGCATCCTGAAAAATACGATCAACCAACACCGGTCGGTGATCCGGCTGCACATGCAATAATGCGCGTGCAACCGATGTGACATCCGAAACCAATATGGGTCGCATTAGGACGCAACAGAAACCTGCGCCACAAGCCCTGCCCCAAACCTCGCTGAAATTTGGGCGACTTCGACGGTGTAAAGCCCCGACAAATTGTCGGCCGCCCGCATCGCCTCAGAATACGACCACGCTGCTTGCTCGACCAACGCCTCGCGAATGACCTCAGCCCCCTGTTTCACTTGAACCCGATAGCTTTCGGCCTCTTCATTCAATGGGACCTCGGTCAAAGACCAGTCATCCCCATCAAGGCGGGTACGTCGCACCCAGGTAAAGTCATGATCTAAAGAACCAGCGCTATCATTACTTTGTGACCCACTAGAGGTCTCTAAATAACGCAGATGGACGGGCGCATATGGGCGCAAACCAATGCCTTCAAATACGTGACTTTGCGCAACATAAGCCGCATCATCATTGGGCCGTGACGCTGGACCAATGCGAAAATTCTGCTCGATGCGACGTAGGTTCGCGCTCATATTGATCTGCTCAGGCACGCCGTTCAACAACACGAACCACGACCCAGCCGGCCAAACATCCGGCATCAAAGCATCCGATCCCAATTGCCCCCGCAACCGGTATGACACCGCAAAATTACCCGAACTCAACAACTCTGCATCCCGAAACTGGATCACTTCCCAACGGTCACTTGATCCATCACCAATCGCCGCCAAATTACCACCGCTCAACAACGCTGTTTTGGCGATTGACGACAAAGCTCCAAAGGTGAGCTTCACCTCCAAAGCCTCGCCTTTATCCGGTAGCCCAGCGCGCGCGCGCAGCAAATCATTTTGCGTCACCCCCACGATAGAGCGCGCCGACAGGACATCATTCAATACAAAATTCTCGTCTGTCAAAGAACGATAGACCGCAACATCCCCCGCCAAAGTCGTCGCTGTCACCGCCAAATGCGGCGCGTGCGGTTCCTCTTCTCCCGTCATAAGCGGTAGATCCATAAACAACGGAAACACAGGACTTGGTGCCACAAAAGCATCCGCTCGTGCCAATTCATCCGCGATATCCGAGGGATGATAGACCTCCGGATCAATCCGAACCCCCTCAATCAATTGGGAGGACCCATGCTCGATCCGATCAACACGGTAAAGCCCGTCACCTTCATCGCCTTCAGCAGGGATAGAAATCACATCACCTGCCCCAATCCCAATTTGCGATGGCGGCAAAGTCAGGCGCACCGTGTCCCGCGCTGTTGCTGCCTCAGACAGCCATCGCTCAGCCACCTGCCGCCCTTCGGCTGCGGTCAAAGAGATCGGCAATTGTGACGTAGAAACAGCATGTGTCGCCTCATCAGGGCGCACGGCCTCTTCAAATGCATTTTCAAAACTCGCATCTGCGCGCACAAAACCCAAACGCACACGTCCCGCAATCTCGGCCTCTGCCTCTCGGGTTTGCTCTAGCGCCCCTTCAAGCTCACCGCCCAGCGCAAAGCGTTCGGGGTCAACCACTTGCGCACCCTCACCATCTCGCATTTGAAACCGCAACACGCCGTCGCGCTCAATCGCATCAAACGCAAACCGCAACATCAATGGCTGCAACGCCGATCGCGCATCTGCCACATCGGTACTGATATACCCGCGAACATAACCAAACAGCCCAGAGACATCGTAATGCTCCACACCGGCCCTCGCGCATATTTCATCCACAACAGACGCAAGTGTCCGCCCACCAGTGCGCCCATTAAGCCAATGACCACGCGCATAATTCTCACCGTCACTCCAGACCTCGACATTGTTGGGAAACGCGGGGAAAGGCCGCGCATCCCATGCCCAAGCAAAGGCACGCGACATATCAATCATCGGGCCCTCATATTCGTCAGAGACCGGATTGTTATCTGGGTCATTCCAATACGAGGCCATCGCACGCAAATATTGCTTTTGGATCAAATCATCTCGCGCACCATTGGAATGCCTTGGCAAACTCCCCTCAGAGGATTTGGCATCCAAAAACTTGTTTGGCTCATTCGTGCCTTTGTCGATTGCCGCACAACCAAATTCCGTGAACCAGATCGGCTTGGACCTCGGCACCCAATCAGTGGGCGTTAACGAGCGCACGCCGCCGACACGCTCATGATGCACCAGCGACCAGAAACTGCGGATATCTTTGTAGCGATAGACCCAAGGCTCAGAATGCGCACCATCCGTAATCGCCGTGCGAATTTGCGCCTCTCGGGCGTCCACGGAATGATAAAACCAATCATACCCTTCGCCGCCCTCTACATTGAGACGCAGGTAGTCCAAATCATAGATAGACCCAAAGGCCGCATCCCTATGCTCAACCCCGTCACGCCAATCGGACAAGGGCATGTAGTTATCAATACCAACAAAATCGATGTTGCTGTCAGACCAAAGCGGATCAAGATGAAAATACCGATCCCCACTGCCGTCCTGCGGTGAATAGCCAAAATACTCAGTCCAATCCGCCGCATAGCTGATCTTTGTCTCTGGCCCCACGAGGCTGCGCACCTCTGCCGCCAAAGCAATGAAACGCGCGACCGCTGGGAAACTGTTTCCAGCGCCTCGGATTTGGGTCAACCCACGCATCTCGGACCCAATGCAAAACGCATCAACACCGCCCGCCAATGAACACAACGCCGCGTAATGCAAAATGAAACGCGACAGGCTCCACTCATCAGGGCCAGTGTAGTGAACGCCTCCCGCAGTGATAACAAAATCCGCAGCCGTCGCAGTCCCAAAGAACGCATCAACCTCTGCCGCGGCCTGCGCCGTTCCATCAACACTCCCCGCAACACCCGGCGCTTTTGAGGTCGTGATCCGTCCGCGCCACGGCAAATGTGCCTGCCCTATCCCATCACTGTAAGGATCCGGCAGATCATTCCCCGCAGGCTGATCCATCAAAATAAACGGATAAAACATCACCGCCTTACCAGCAGCGTTCATCGCTTCAATCGCCTCAACCACCGAGACATCCGTGGGCGTACCCCCATAAATCGGGCGGCCCTCCAGCGTCGATATCCGTTCCGCTGCACTGCGCGGAGTATCCGAAACACGCCAAGGCATGTTCTCTCCATCCACATCGTGGCGCTCGACTTTCGGCTGGACGCGACAACTCCCACAACGCAGATCATTCCCAAACCACGAAACAATCAAAGACGCCGCCTCAGAGTTAGGCAATTCATCTCCCAAAGATTCCAAAGAGGCTGCAAAATCCGTCTTGCCAGCGGGTGAATGTACATTCGCGCTATAACGGTCCGTACTGCCATCTGTGTAGA
>JALZUL010000227.1 GCA_023301665.1 Ascidiaceihabitans sp. | reverse complement strand
ACGAAGGGATCATGGAGACCTTTGACATTGCGCAGGTCTACGGGATTCACAACGCGCCTGATTTCCCCGAAGGCAGCTTTTTCACCACAGCAGGGCCATTGATGGCGGCCGCTGATACTTTTGACATCACGATAACAGGGCGTGGAGGGCACGGGGCGAACCCGCATGACACCGTTGATCCTGTCTTGGCTGCATGTTCCGTGGCGCAGGCGATCCAAACGATTGTCAGCCGGAATGTAGACGCGTCCAAGCAGTTGGTGATTTCGGTGACGCAGATCCATACGGGCACAGTTGATAATGTAATTCCTGAAACGGCATATATTAACGGAACGGTAAGAACTTTTGAGGCAGACGTGAGAAACATGGCCGAACGTCGTTTGGAAGAAATCGTTGCGGGACAAGCCGCGAGTTATGGATGCAGTGCACAGATGGTTTTTAATCGTGGCTACCCCCCAACTGTGAACACCCAAGCGGGTGTTACGCTTGCCACGCAAGCTGCGCGGGATGTTTCGGGTGAAGATGCGGTTGAGGATCAGATGGAGCCCGTGATGGGGTCTGAGGATTTCGCATATATGCTCGAAAAACGCCCGGGAGCCTATTTATTTATGGGGCAGGGAGCAAGTGCTGGGTTGCACCACCCTGAATACAATTTCAACGATGAGGTCGCGCCGGTTGGGGCCTCGTTTTTTGCGCGTCTGGTAGAAACCGCGCAACCGATAAAGGGCTAAAGATGGGTTTAGAGGACGCAAAGGAACAGGTGGATCAGGCCTTTACGCGTGAGGAACTGCGTGGGCAAAGTTACGAGAATACCTTTGGGGGGGCGCTGTCTTTCCTACGCCGCCGTTATACCAAGGACCTGACAGGCGTAGACATTGCCGTAACGGGCGTTCCGTTTGATCAGGCCGTTACCAATCGCCCGGGCACTCGCCTTGGGCCACGCGCGATCCGCGAGGCATCCTCGCTTCAAGCTCCTGATGCGGTATACGGCTGGCCCTTTGATCCGCTCAGCGAAACGGCGATCATCGATTACGGCGATCTGGCGTTTGATTACGCCAATATCCCTGCTTTTCCCGCAGCTTTGACTGAGCACATTCGCACCATTCTCGCCGGTGGCGCGGCCTCGGTTACACTGGGTGGGGATCACTACATCAGCTTTCCAATCCTCAAAGCCTATGCCGAAAAATATGGGCCGATGTCTTTGATCCAAGTCGATGCACATACGGATACTTGGGCTGACGATAACATGGACCGCGTTGATCATGGCACGATGTTTTATAAGGCGGTGAAAATGGGATTGGTTGATCCTGCGCGCTCGGTCCAGATTGGGATTAGAACGCACAATGAGGACACGCTTGGGGTCAACATCATTGACGCCCGCGAGGTTCATGAAATTGGTGCCGCCGAAGTGGCACGTCGTGCCAAAGAGATCGTTGGTGACAACCCGACTTATCTGACGTTTGATATCGACGGTTTGGATCCGGCTTATGCGCCTGGGACCGGAACACCCGTTTGGGGTGGGCTGACGTCCGCGCAAGCGGCGGTTTTGCTGCGCGACCTTGCAGGGATCAACATCAAAGGCGGCGATGTGGTCGAAGTGTCACCGCCCTTTGATACCACTGGCGCGACAGCGATTGCAGGGGCGCATGTGGCGACGGAGCTTTGCTGTCTTTTAGGCTGGAGAATACGAAATGACGGGTAAGAACCAACCTATCAGTGGCAATGATCTTGCTCGTTTTTCCGGGCCAAATACCTTTATGCGTCTACCGTCAGCCAATGACCTTGGTGGGTTGGATGCAGCAATCTTGGGGGTGCCGATGGATATCGGTACATCGTGGCGCTCAGGCACGCGGTTTGGCCCTAAAGAGGTGCGCACGCAATCTGCGATGATCCGTCCTTATAACTTACAAACTGGCGCGGCGCCGTTTGATGGTTTGCAGATCGCTGACATCGGTGATTTGGCGATTAATACGTTTTCGTTGAGCGATAGTTTGCGCATAATTGCAGAGAGTTACGATGCGATATTAAAGTACGATGTTGTTCCCGTCGCCATTGGTGGTGACCATTCTATTACGCTTCCAATTTTACGTTCTATCGCCAAACGCCATGGGCCTGTTGCATTGGTTCATGTGGATGCCCACGCTGATGTAAATGACGAGATGTTTGGCGAGCGCGAAACCCACGGCACGGTTTTCCGGCGCGCGTATGAAGAGGGCTTAATCCGCCCCGAAAAGACATATCAGGTCGGTTTGCGTGGCACTGGTTATGCCTCAACCGATTTTACTGAAGCCGCTGACTGGGGGTTCCAACAGTTTCCAGCCCATGAGTTGTGGCACAAATCGCTTTCTCATTTAGGCGCTGAGATACGGCGTGATATCGGGGATGTGCCCACCTATATCACCTACGATATTGACAGTCTGGACCCGGCTTTTGCACCGGGCACAGGGACGCCTGAGATTGGCGGCCTCACAACACCTCAAGCGCTAGAGCTGATCCGCGCACTAAAGGGGGTCAATGTTGTTGGATGTGACCTTGTAGAGGTCTCACCGCCCTATGATACAACGGGAAATACTGCGCTCACAGGCGCGAATTTGTTGTTTGAACTGTTGTGCATCTTGCCAAATGTGACCTATCGCTAAGCGGAAAAAATCTATGTTGAAATGGGGAACAATCAAAATGGTATTGGTGTGTTTTTCGATCTGTGCGGTGACTGGGGTGATTGGGTATGTGCGCCTTGCCCCATCTGAGGCCGAGCGCTGGCATCAATCGATTGATGCGACCCAAGACAAAGATCTTGGATCTGGTGCTGTTCGTATTGTTGTCGCTGAAAGTGGCACGTTTTCGGCTTTGGAAACTGCGTTAAAGGGGATCGAGCGCACGACATTGCTTGCTGGATCTAGCAGCGAGGCCCATGTGACCTATGTCACGCGCAGCAAATGGTTCGGCTTTCCTGATTACACGACGCTTGAGCAATCTGGTGAAACAGTAAAGATGTTTGGTCGGTTACGATTTGGTCGCAAAGATTTCGGGGTCAACGCTGCGCGATTGCAAAAGCTGATGTCCACGCTGAAGTGAACTGCTCAGGCATCCGGATTGCATTTCACGCCACATTGGCACGTTCAAAGACATCTGGCATTGGGCCAAAAAGCTGCGACCATCCACTTGTAAGCATATTGTTTGGCCGAGCTCGACACGGCTTCCAGAACGATCGGTACAATAGCAATCGATCGTGCGCCCTTGGGGCGTTAATACATCTGCCTGCGCGGTTTGGCCAAGCAGCATTAAAATGCAAACAAAACGCTTCATAATAAGATGATAGCACAGATGCGGCTCTTGACCAAATCACATCTATCGCGCAGGAACAGCATATGATCCCAGCAGAACGCCTAGAACAGATAAACCAACGCTTTCAATTTCTGGAAGCGTCGATGTCCGATGGAACCGCAGGTGGCGATATCGCCACTTTGGCCAAGGAATATTCAGACCTCAAACCTGTCGTTGAACAGATCAACGCGTACCGCCAAATCCTAAGTGATATGGAAGAAGCCGAAGAGATGTTGGCTGATCCAGATATGGCCGAGCTTGCGCGCGAAGAACTGCCGCGCCTTAAGGCCGAATTGCCCGAAGCGGAAGCAGCGTTGCAATTGGCGTTGTTGCCCAAAGATGCAGCTGACGCGAAGCCTGCGATGCTCGAAATCCGCCCTGGCACAGGTGGCGATGAGGCTGCCTTGTTCGCAGGTGACTTGCTGCGCATGTATCAGCGATATGCAGACGCCCGAGGCTGGAAAGTCGAAATCATCGAAGAACAAACCACTGAGCTTGGCGGCATTAAAGAGGTGGTCGCTCACATCAAGGGTGAAAATGTTTTTGCCCGTTTGAAATACGAAAGTGGCGTGCACCGTGTGCAGCGTGTTCCGACAACAGAAAGCGGGGGGCGTGTTCATACCTCTGCCGCGACAGTTGCGGTGCTGCCCGAAGCCGAAGACGTGGACATCAAGATTGAAGCCAATGATATTCGCATCGATACCTATCGCTCATCTGGGGCAGGGGGTCAGCACGTAAATACAACAGACAGTGCGGTGCGTATCACGCACCTTCCTACGGGTTTGATTGTGACCAGCTCTGAAAAATCCCAACACCGCAACCGTGAGATTGCGATGCAAGTTTTGCGCGCGCGTCTTTATGATCTGGAACGTAACCGTATCGATGACGAGCGCAGTTCAGATCGTGCAGCACAGGTTGGGAGCGGGGATCGTTCCGAGCGGATTAGAACCTATAATTTCCCGCAAGGTCGGATGACGGACCACCGGATCAATCTGACGCTCTATAAGCTTGATGCGGTTATGGGCGGCGATTTGGACGAAATGGTGGATGCGCTAACAGCGGACGGGCAGGCGCGTCTGATGGCTGAGATGGGGCAATGAGCACAGCGGCTCAAGCGATGGTTGCGGCTACTGCGCGATTGCGAGAGGCTGACGTGGATGATCCAGCGCGTGACGCGCGTATTTTGCTGGCGCATGCGGCCCAAGTCGATGCCTCACGGGTCACGCTGATTGCGCCCGATGATCTTTCACCAGAAATAGCTGAGCGTTATGAGCAGCTGATTGCTTTGCGTACTCAGCGTGTTCCGGTCTCGCATTTGATTGGGCAGCGTGAGTTTTATGGCCGCCCATTCAAGGTGAGCCGCGATGTCTTAGATCCGCGCCCTGAAACGGAAACCCTGATTGAAGCCGCTTTGGCGGAACCGTTCGCCGGTGTCCTAGACATAGGCACGGGATCGGGATGTATTTTGGTGACGCTTTTGGCGGAACGCGAGGCGGCAGTGGGTGTTGGCGTTGATCTAAGCGAGGCTGCATGCCTGCAAGCGGCTGCCAATGCGGTTTTAAATCAAGTCGAGCAGCGTGCTGATATCTACCAGTCGGATTGGTTTGGGTCTGTGCGTGGGCGGTATGATCTTATCGTGTCGAACCCGCCGTATCTGGCAGCACAGGAAATGGATGATGTAAGTCCAGAGTTACGCAACCATGAACCACGGATGGCATTAACCGATGAGGCGGATGGTTTGACGGGGTACCGGATTCTCGCCAGCCTAGGTCAGGGGTTCTTGGATCATAAGGGCCGGCTTTTGGCTGAGATCGGGTGGATGCAAGGGGCAGATGTTTTAGCGTTATTCCACGAGGCTGGTTGGGAAAATCCACGGTTATTACAGGACCTTGATGGTCGAGACCGTGTTTTATGCGCAGAAAAGCCAGCTTAACCGGTATTTATTCGCCAATTTGTAGATAAAATACGGGAAGGGTTGGATTTTCTACTTGCTCCAAACATCCCAGCATGGTTATTCAAGGGTGTCGCAACGTCGGATTCCTTTTGGGACGTCCCATGCGGCCTTAAGCCCATCACTTGCTGGTTCGATGTTTAAGACGCAGGAAGCGCAATCGAATTTCAGAAATTACGTTAATCACGAAGGCTGAATTTAATACATGAAACCGCAGAGATCACGTTCGCGTTCTAAGAACAATCGCAACCGCAATAACAACAATAACAGTGGTGGTGGCAACGTCGTCAATCGCGTGTTTGACAGCTCTGGCCCTGAGGGTAAGGTGCGTGGAACGCCTCAACAGATTATCGACAAATACAACCAGTTGGCGCGTGACGCACAGCTGTCTAACGACCGTGTTGCGACTGAGACCTTCCAGCAACACGCGGAACACTACATGCGTATGCTCAGCGAAGCGCAGCGTGAAATCGATGCACGCCGTGAAGAGCAAGAACGCCAAAACCGTGAACGCCAAGCAGAACGTGATCGTGAACGCGAAGAGCGTATGGAACGTCAAGAGAAACAAGCGAATGCTCAACCGCAGCCTGCTGCCGCGGAACCAACACCACAAGACGAGGTCAGCGTTGATCCTGCAAACGCACCGCAGCCTGATTTGATCGATCCTGATGCGGACAGCGGTTTGGTTGAAACACCTGAATCACAACCTAAGCCCAAGCCACGTCAGCGCCGTAAGCCACGGCCAAAGCCAGAGGCTACCGCTGAGACAAACGACGCTCCAGCTGCAGAGAAATCAGAAGCTGAAACGCCAAAGGCTCCAGAAGCACCAGAAGCTGCTGAATAAGTAGGTTTTAAAAGCTGAGTAATTTCAAACGCGGTTCCGAAAGGTGCCGCGTTTATTTTTGGGCAACGGCCCGTGCAAGAGCACAGAATCCCTCAAGTGGAATTTGTTCAGCCCGTTCGGTGGGTTTGATGCCAGCTGCAATCAAGCGGTCCTCGATATCAGGGGCAACGCCCTTTAGTGACGCGCGCAGCATTTTGCGACGTTGTCCAAAAGCCGCAGCAACAACCCGTGACAAAACCTTTGCATCTGCTGGGAAGCGTGGTTCGGGCAGGGCTTTCAAATGTACCACTGCGCTTGAGACTTTTGGCGGTGGCGTAAATGCGCTTGGCGGAAGTTGGATGACGATATCTGTATCTGCACGCCACTGGGCTAGGATCGCGAGACGACCATAGGCTTTTGATCCCGGTGTGGCGGTGATGCGATGGGCCACCTCGCGTTGGAACATAAGTGTGAGGCTCTGCCAGTACGGCGGCCATTCCTTTGGCGTGAGCCAACGTACCAACAGCTCGGTGCCGACGTTGTAGGGCAGGTTCGCAGCAACGCGGATCGGGGGCGTCAAATGTTCCAGTGGGTCGATGTCAAGCGCGTCGCCTTCGATCACCTTTAGACGGTCAGGATAGGCCGCAGCGATTTCAGCCAAGGCTGGTAAGCATCGCGCATCTTTTTCGATAGCAAGCACGCGGCGGGCACCTTCGCTCAGCAATCCACGGGTCAGCCCCCCTGGGCCTGGGCCAATCTCGAGAACATCACACTGGGTGACATCACCCGCTTGGCGCGCAATTTTGGCTGTGAGGTTCAGATCAAGCAG
This sequence comes from Ascidiaceihabitans sp., assembly GCA_023301665.1. Lineage (GTDB taxonomy): Bacteria > Pseudomonadota > Alphaproteobacteria > Rhodobacterales > Rhodobacteraceae > Ascidiaceihabitans. The sequence continues at coordinate 5,447 of JALZUL010000227.1, read as the reverse complement.
AAAATTCTGACCCAATGATTTTCGTGCACTTAACCCGTGCGTATCGATCACGTCGCGAAGTGGAGGAAGTGTATCTATCGCGCTCATGATGCCGCCTGTTTTTCTGCTAGGGTGTAGGCCAGTTTTATGGCCTCGATCATACTTGTTGGGGTGGCGATGCCTTGGCCTGCAATGTCAAAAGCGGTGCCGTGATCGGGTGATGTGCGTATGAATGGCAAGCCAAGCGTCACATTGACACCACGGTCAAAATCGAGCGTCTTGATGGGGATCAGTGCTTGATCATGATACATACAGACCGCGACATCGTAACGGCTGCGCGCGGCAGCGTGAAACATGGTGTCGGCAGGAAGCGGCCCCTGAATTTCAAACCCTTCACTGCGCATCTGATCCATCAGTGGCGCGATCCAGTTAAGTTCTTCGGACCCCATTGCGCCACCTTCGCCAGCGTGCGGGTTTAACCCTGCAACGGCGATACGTGGGCGTTCGATCCCAAAACGGTTCTTTAGATCGGCATCGGTGATCGTGATGGTTTCACGCAATAGAGCAGGGGTCAGCATGTCGGGTACATCGCTGATTGCAATGTGAATGGTTGTTGGCACAACGCGCAGCTCGTCGCAGGCAAGCATCATGACGGCTTGGCCGGACTGTGCGAGCGCTTGCAAATATTCGGTGTGACCGGGGTAGGCAAAATCAGCCCCGTCTTTGAGCGCTTTTTTGTGGATTGGTGCGGTGCACAGGCCTGACGCGGCACCAGAGGTTACCAATGACACGCACCGAGCAATAGTCTCGATCACCCCAATTGCATTCTTTGGGTTGGGCTGGCCTGCTTGCGCGGGTTCGGCGAAATCATGACGTAAGACAGGCATGCCACTGCGCATAGCCTGTGTCACTTCGGACAGGTCGTCGATCAACGAGATCGCAGTGTTGGCTGGTAAGTGACGTGGGTCGCCCACATAGGCCAAAGGGATGTCGCCACCAAGAGCATCAAATGCCTTGGCTGCAACTTCTGGCCCGACCCCTGCGGGTTCACCGCAGCTGACCACGATGGGTTTGATCATTTGCGTACGATATTTGCGCGTGATTGCAATTCGCCGAGTAGGCTTTCAGAATACCCTTGAAAACGTTGCTGGCGCAGGTTTGCCGCCACTTCTTCACGGCCAAGGTCTTCGTTCACCACAGCGGTACGTCCGCACAACATTAGGAATACCAGCGTTTCGCCGTTAGAGCGGGTAAGGTTGGTCGATACTTCACCCGGATCCAATTTGGCCAATTCAATCGCGATGTCTTGTGGGATGTCTTTGGGTTCGAGCGTTCCACGATCCAAAGCCTCGGCTGGTTTACCTTGGGCAACGCCATAAAGATCGTCACATACGTCGACGTTGCTTTTAAGCTTTTCCGCTGCTGCGAGTGTTTCTGGGCTACGGCCGCCGTCCATATAAAAGGCGGCATATTCGATCGCTGAAAACTCTTGTGATGGTGTGTCGGTTTCTTCGATGTCACGCAATTGGAACAGGGCGATGGCACCGGGGATTGGAAGCGGCGATGTAACTTCGCCAGGGGCCAAACCTAGAATGAGACCACGCAACTGAGCTGGGAGATTGTTGAGCGGCAGCCATTCTAAACGTCCGCCACGAGCGCGCGTTGCCGTCGCTGAAAACCGGCGCGCAAATGATGAAAACTCGGCAATCGAAGTCGCTTGTGCCGCTTGATCGGCTTGGGCTTGCGCTTGTGCGGCTCGCGGGGGCGGTGCGGGAATAATGATTTCAGAGATTAAGACGCGAATGCTGGATGTGCCGGCGGTCGAGCCAATGGCCCGATCGATATCGGCTTCTGAAATCTGCACGCGGCTGCCAAACTCTGCGCGGATAAAGTCACGCCAAACGATGTTGGTGGTTACAAAATCGCGAAATGTTTCCTCTGAGATACCAGACCCGGCCAAGGCCGTGATAAATTCTTCTGTGGACAGGTCGACGCGCGCGGCAAAATCAGACATCGCATTGCGCACACCTTCTTCGCCCAGAACAATACCGGCTGATTGGGTGGCCTGAAGTTTCAAGCGGTCTTCGATAAGTGCTTCGATTGCACCTTCGCGTGTCCCACCTGGCGCGTTCAAAATTTGAAGGAATCTGGAGCGTTGCCCGATTTCATATTCGGTGATGACCGAGTCGCCAACAGTGACAGCCGTTTCAAACAGATTTTGCGCCGCTGCAGGCATGCTCAAGGTGGCCAATGTCACCGCTGTCATTGCAAATTGTTTTAGCATCAACTTACTGCTCATTTCGCCTGCTTTCCGCATGATCGCCCAATGTGTTGTGTTCCGTTTGAGGCTGAAAAGCCCCGTAATGATACTGATAACCCTAGATCGGTCGAAGGCTCAACCGTTGTCGATGTCGTATTTCGTCGGTCAATTGTGAGATCAACAGATACGCACTCATTTTCATATGTAAAGCCGACGCCGGCACTCGCGGCGCGGTCATCAATCAAATCATAGCGCAAATTGGCATTTGCTGACCATCTCGCGTTTATTTGATAGCTGCCATCAAACGTCAGCTCAGAGATCTCTTCGGGGCGCTCTTCGGCGAAATCATCAGTCAACCAAAGGAAACTGGTCGAAATGCTGGTCTTTTTGCTTGACCAGACGCCGCGCAATTCGGCCTTTGAGACGTCGAAGTTCTCATTAAACAGCCCGCGTCCGATGATTTGCAAACCTGAATTCGTTTGGAATTGTCCTGCCAAAAGGAAGTCTGACGTGGTGCTTGATAACCCTGATGTTTGCGTGAAATCGGTGTCATCGAATTCGCGTAATACTTGGCCCAGTGTAAAAGTTGTGTTCCATCCCGAAGCCGCATAGCGCCCCCAGTTTACGCCCAAAGCCACTGTACGGCCACGTTCGCGGCGGTCTGGTCGTGGAAAGCGTGACAGGGACAAAAGGTTGCCTTCATCAAATTCGACACGTGTGCTTTCTTCAACGGGGACATCTAGGTCATCGCCACCCGTGTAGCCAACTTGCAAGATCGGCTCGATGGTTTGCGTGGCTTTGTTTGTTTTACGAATGAGCGGGTAGCGCAATGTTAATGAAGCATACCCATCGATCGCGCTGTCTGAATCTGGGAATGTGCTGTCTTGTCTGATCTCGAAGGCATCGGCTGCAAAGCCTAGGTTTGTTTGAGTTTGGATGCCGTTAGAGAATGTCCACTGACGTTTCCAATCGACGTCTACACTGACGCGAAGGACGTCGCGACCATCAACAATATTATCGGCGTCCGCGCTGTCGATGTCTAAATTTGAGCTTCTGAAATGCGCATGTGCATTGGCAGCAAGCGACAGCTCACCACCGATAGCCGTTGGAAACAGGCGCTGTTCGTAATCCAAATCAAAGACGTTTGTTGGAATTGTTGCATTGTCTTCGCTGTCTCGCAGGGACTCAAAATTCACAAGTGCCGCACGGATGTACTGGTCACGCCGTGTACGGCTGATGGAAATTTCGCTGTCCAACCGGTCTTTGTCGGAATAGCCGTATTCTGTAAGATAGGCATCATCGGACGTTGCTTCGATGTCAAATTCTAGAACAAAGTCACGCTTTAAGTCGAATTTACCCGATCCAAAAATATATCCGCGTGTTTCACCAGGGCGCAAGTCGTCCCGCGTGTAGGCCCCTTCAAATTCGATCCGCCCATTGGCGAATGCTTGACGGTAGCGAAACTCGAGGGTTCGGGTTCTTGACGACAGATACGGCGTGAGTGTGAGATCACGGTGATCCCCCAATTTGATGAAATAGGGAACTTTGACACCCGTGCTTAAAAGTGAGGTAGAGCGCAGCGATGGGATCAAAAACCCTGTTGCCCGTTCTAATGTGGGGTCGGGCAGGCGTAAGCGCGGCAGGTAAAAAACGGGTACGCTGCGGATGCGAAATTGCGCTTCGTCAAAGTAAAGCTGGCGCTCTTGCTGGTCATGGATCACACGCTTTGCTCTGATTTGCCACAAGGGTGGGCGACCATCGGTACAGACGTGGCAGGATGTTACAGCGGTTTTGTAAAGCTGAGTATACCGCCCGCCGACACGGTTAAGTTCAACCGCCGCCAACTGTAGTTGTTGGCCCAGAACCATACGCGCGCCCATCAATAGACCGTTTTGGAGATCGGAACTGAGGTTGGCTTGATCCGCGAGAATGGATATCTCGTCTCCGTCATGAAGCGTGATTGGTCCAGTGATGAGCAAGGCACCCGAGCGTTGATCATATTGGATTGCTGACGCTTGAATGCGAACGTTACCCTGAAAAGCTTCAACATTTCCCTGCGCAATAAGAATTCTGTTTTGGTCTACGCGGACATCATCTGCGATCAACACGGCCGGCTGAGGGGCAGCGGCCTGCGCGAATGCGGTGATCGGTGCTAGTAGGACAAGGGCGATAATTAAGAAGACGACACGATGCATCACCCATCCTCCGCATGTAGTAAAAGACCCAAGGCGAGGAAAACCGCAGTCGCAGGAGGGGCCCAAGCCGCCAAAAGGACTGGAATTTGTCCGTTCTCGCCCAAAATCTGCGCAAAGCTACGAATAAAATACAAACCAAACCCCATAAGTACCGCAGAAAGCACAGCTGTGCCGGTGCCTCCAAAGCGGGTATGACGCATGGTAAATGCGGCGGCAACAAGAACCATAGCCATTAGGAAAAAAGGCCGTGCAAGTTCGGCCTGAAACCAGACGTGATGGCGACGCGCGGAAAAGCCTGCTTGTTCAAGTTGAGTAATGAAATTGCGCATGTCCCAAATAGAGACACTTGAGGGTTTGCCCAAGCTTTCGCGGATGCTGTCGAGCGTGAGGGTCGAGGGCAGCAACAAGATGTCGTGGGTCGCGGCATTCGCCTCTGGATTAAGACCCGAAACCAATGGCCAAACTTTTGCATCGCGCAAAGACCATTGCGCGTCACCTAACGCGGCACTACCGGCTTCAATCCGTCGAACCGGGCCACCGTGCGGGGCATAGGCGACAAAGGTTACGTCATAAAGCACAGAGGCATCGGCATTGGAGCGCGCGGCACGAATAACCGTTTGGCCATTTTTGTCGCCTTGGCGCAACCAAAGCCCCTCGCTGCTGATAGACAATGCAGAAACACCGCCGCTGCGATAGTTTTCAGACAGAACCGAATACCGCTTAGATGTTGCTGCAACGATCGGATTTAACGTCGTGACTGCAAGCCCGCCGATCAGCAACGCGACCACAATTGGTGATAAAAGCGAACGCATAGCAGAGCGGCCAGATGCGCGGGTTACAATCAGTTCGGATGTCCGAGCAAGTCCAAGGAACAAAACCACAGTTGTTAAAATCATGATCAGTGGCAAAATCTGATTGATCGTCTCTGGTGCGTTTAAAAACGTTAGGCCCAGACGGTCGGCAAAGCTAACATCAAACTCTGAAAAGCGCCGTGATTGTTCGACAAGATCAAC
>JALZUL010000226.1 GCA_023301665.1 Ascidiaceihabitans sp. | reverse complement strand
CACGGCGTTCAGCACGTTGGCGGGCAAATTGGTCATATGGGCCTGAATAGAAGGTCAAATTGCGCTCTTCGAGGTGTAAAATCCCTTCGACGGCGCGGTTTAACAAGCCGCGGTCGTGGCTGATGATGATGACCGTGTGCGGATACTTGGCGAGATAAGCCTCAAGCCAAAGGGCACCCTCAAGGTCAAGGTAGTTGGTCGGTTCATCGAGCAGTAGCAAATCGGGTTGCGCGAATAAAACGGCCGCCAATGCCACACGCATCCGCCAGCCACCGGAAAAGGCGGAGCAGGGTTGACGTTGCTCTGCATCGTCAAAGCCCAGACCTTTGAGGATGGTCGAGGCGCGTGCCTCCGCAGACCACGCATCGATATCGGCAAGGCGGGTCTGAATTTCGGCGATCCGCGTCGGATCCTCGGTTTCCTCGGCCATCAAAGCCGCACGTTCCGTATCAGCGGCCAAAACCGTATCCAAAAGCGATGTCTCAGAGGCAGGAACCTCTTGGGCCACGCCACCAATTTTGGCTTTGGAAGGTAGCGAGATATCACCACCATCCAGCACAAGCTCTTGGCGGATCAGCTTAAACAGCGTGGTTTTACCCGCACCATTTGCCCCAATAAGACCAACCTTGTGGCCATCAGGAATTACAGCACTGGCGCCCTCAAGGAGGGGGCGACCTTCGACGGAGTAGGATATATCTGAAATACGCAACATAGGCGCGGTGTGACTGATCACGCGGGTGCCGTCAACGCGTGTTCACGGGCGTTTGGTTCGATTTGACAAACTAGAGCCTTTTCTTGTGCGCTTTCCCATGTTACGCGGCGCGCAATGACGTAAGGGTTGGCACGGGCCAACCTAACCTAAGGAGCAAACCCATGGCGCTAGAGCGTACTTTTTCGATCATCAAACCAGATGCAACTAAGCGTAACCTTACAGGCAAGATCGTTGCCAAGTTTGAAGAAGCTGGCCTGCGCGTTGTCGCGTCCAAGCGTATTCAAATGACTTTGGCACAAGCCCAAGAATTCTACGGTGTTCACTCTGAGCGTCCGTTCTTTGGCGAACTTTGCGAATTCATGATTTCTGAGCCAGTTGTTGTTCAGGTTCTTGAAGGCGAAGGCGCAATCGCGAAAAACCGCGAAGTTATGGGCGCAACAAACCCAGCAGACGCAGCACCGGGCACAATCCGCGCTGAATTCGCTGAAAGCGTTGGCGAAAACTCAGTTCACGGTTCAGACGCACCTGAAACAGCAGCTGTTGAAATCGCGTACTTCTTCTCTGGTTTGGAGTTGGTAGGCTAAGCCACCGCTTTAACAGAAGATCATTTGAGAAGGGCTGGCCACGTGCTGGCCCTTTTTCTTTGGCGTTTTAAACGTTTTTGCTGCGTACGCCGATTTGGTTCATCATCTGCTCAAATGCGCTAAGCCCCTGATCAAACGCCTCAGCTTTGAGTTGGTCAAAGGTGACGCGCAGGGCTTTCTTTTCTTCGCCTTTGCAGTCGTTCCATGGTCGCCCTTGAAGGGCCATAACCAACACGTAGTATCCAATGAAATGGGGTTTCGTGCCCGATTGCAGCAAACGGCGATAGGTTTCATCTGCTCCCAAATCGCGCAGTTGTTCTGCGGATGTGATGCCAATTTTGGCGCAGCTTTCTTCATAAGCTGGCCCAAGGTTGCGAATAGATGAGATTGGCGTGGTCATGTGATGGGTTTTACCCAATCAGTGTGGGGCTGTCACCGCCGATTTACCCGTGCCACGCCTATCTTCAAAGGCTTGCGTAATCCGTAATGACTGGCGCTGGCGTTTGGCTTTGGGCCTGTGCGGGTGGTGGCGTCTGGTCTTGCGAGGACGTCTGCGGTTGATTGGTATTTGACTGTGTCATAGCTTGCCTCTTTCTTTTTAAAATCTGCCTTTGAGCCTCTGACGGGCTTTATAGATTGACTTCAGCAAAGGTTATGGGCGGCTTCATGTCTGAAATGAGGCAACTTTGTGGCAAATTTTGAGGCGCTGTTAATCCGAGATATCGTAGCGTGTCATCTGGCGATAAGTTTCACCTTTTTCTAAAAATATACTTGGAAAGTTGGGATGGTTTGGGGCGTCTGGCCAACCTTGTGGCTCGATGGCGATGCCGGAGTTTGGTTTTATTTCGGCACCTTGGCATAATTTTTGGCAAATTGAGGGCAAGTAAAACCCAGTGTAGACCTGTAAGCCAACCTCTGTCGTGGAAATGTCGAGCTGTAGGCCGTCGCTCGCTTTGAGCGTTGCCACGTGTTTGGGGGTGTTTGGTTTTGTGCGGCTCAAACACCAGTTATGATTAAGTTCACTTGAACTGCCAATCTTGGTTAATTTTGTAAAATCAAATTGGTTCTCCGTGACGCTGGCAATTGCGCCCGTAGGTATGCAATTGCTGCCAACCGGTAGATATGCATCGGCGTTTATCTGTAATTGCGTTTTGGATTGGTCCGGTTCCAGCGCCCAGTACGGGTGATGTGCGATGTTGATTGGCGTCTTTTTGTCGGTCTTGGCGACGATCGTGATCATCATGCCGGTCGTATCCAATGCATAGGTCACGACGATTTCGCGGTTTCCGGGGAGGCCGCTATGTCCGTCAGGCAAGTTGCAAGCCAGAGAGACATGAGAAGGGCTTTGCTCTTGAATTTCCCACATAATGTGATGCAACCCATCCGTTCCTGAATGGAGTGACGTCTCATTGTTTTCGTTACACTCCATTTGGTAGGGCAATTGATCAATTTCTAATCGCCCAAAGGCAATGCGGTTGGCGATAGGGCCAACAATTGCGCCCGCATAGAAATTGTCCAATGTTGGATCGGCATCGGCCACAAGCCCAAGGATCAAATCCCGTGTTCCCAATTGAAACCGGGTCAGTGTCGCACCGTAGCACGAAATCTGAGCTGAAAACCTGCCAGACGTTAAACTGATCAACGGGCGGTCGGAATGTGCCATTTCATAAAGTTCCCAAGCTACAGACGTGTTTTCTGGGCTTGACGGTCGCACGCCGAGCGACTTTGCTGCAAGTTGAAATAGGGATGCCCTATCAGTCACCATCTTTTAACCAAAGGTCATCCCAATGTCAGATTCCGATCACGTCTCAACCCATGATGCGCCAGAGGATGTGCGCAACGAGACCATTCTAATTTACGTCGACGGTGCGCTTGTTCCGCGCGATCAAGCCGTGGTGTCTGTCTATGACAGTGGTTTTATGCTGGGCGACGGTGTGTGGGAAGGTATGCGAATTTACGACGGCCATATCGCCTTTATGGACGCTCATTTGGACCGTTTGTTTGAAGCCGCGCTTTATATTGACCTAGAGATCGGAAAAACGCGCACCCAATTGGTGCAGGCGATACATGATACCTTGAGCGCAAATGAAATGAAAACAGATGCGCATATTCGCTTGATGGTGACACGTGGAAAAAAACGCAAACCATTCCAACATCCTCATTTGAGCATCTTTGGGTCTACAATTGTGATCATTGCCGAGCATTCCAAGCCCGATGACAGCGTGATTGAACGCGGTATTTCCTTGCACACCGTGCCACATCATCGTGGATTGCCACTAACACAAGACGCCAAGCTAAACTCACATTCAAAACTCAATTGCATC
>JALZUL010000225.1 GCA_023301665.1 Ascidiaceihabitans sp. | reverse complement strand
CCCTCAAGGTATGCTTTGCGCGCACCAGTGCGCCCAAGCATAATACCGCCCGTTGGGAAGTCAGGTCCGGGTACATATTCGATCAACTGTTCAGACGAAAGATCAGGCTCTTCGATCAAGGCAAGTGTGGCGTCGATCACTTCGCCCAAGTTGTGCGGCGGAATGTTTGTGGCCATGCCGACGGCAATACCGCCAGCGCCGTTAACCAGCATGTTAGGGAAGCGAGCAGGAAGCACCGTTGGTTCGCGGTCTTTGCCATCGTAGTTGTCTTGGAAGTCGACGGTGTCTTTGTCGATGTCTGACAACAAAAAGGCGGCGGGCTTGTCCATCCGAACTTCGGTATAACGCATCGCAGCCGCGTTATCGCCGTCCATGGAACCAAAGTTACCTTGGCCGTCCAATAGGGGCAACGACATCGAGAAATCTTGGGCCATCCGCACAAGTGCGTCGTAAATGGCGGAGTCCCCGTGCGGGTGATATTTACCCATGACTTCGCCAACAGCACGGGCTGATTTGCGGTAAGCTTTGTCGTGTGTGTTATTGGTTTCGTGCATCGCATAGAGAATGCGGCGGTGAACCGGTTTTAACCCGTCACGCAGGTCTGGAATCGCGCGGCTGACGATAACGGACATGGCGTAGTCCAAATAGGACGTGCGCATTTCCTTTTCGATCGAAATCGAAGGCCCGTCATAAGCTGGGCGCTCTGGGCGGTTTTCATTATCATTTTCAGGGGGTTGTGGCGTGTCGTTCACGTGGCGGCCCGTTCTGTTTTAGGGTTCTATATGTTGGGTATCAGTGTACCAGAAAGAGCACATACAGTGCAATGCCAATAGCTGATTTCGGAGGGCGAGTGCCAAGGGTGGAGGTGACGAGAGCCCTGTTTTTGATCAACATCCCTGTGCTTGGAGTGTGAAAAACTATGCGAATACCACAAAATGGCCAAGATTTTGTAACACACTATTAAGAGTGGAGTGATTACCCATGTGTATATTTAGTAAGTTCCAAGTGTAAGGAAAAAACAGTGAAAGTAGCGTTTATCACCGCAAGTTTGGCGGCCGTAGGCTCAATGACGTGGCTCGCCAGCGCAGAGCCTGAAAATGAACAAATTCCAGAGCAGCACGGACGTGTGCTCGAGCTGCCGCCTGTAACCAGCGCACCGATTTCAGGACATGGCGTTATTCAGCAAGATAGCGAAGCTTAGAAAAGCAGCTTAAGCAGAGCAGGAAGCGCCACCAAGAACGCAGAACTTCGCGCAATGTGGATGATTAAGGGCGACATCTTTTTCAGCTTCTTCCAGCGTGTTGCCCAGCTCAAATTCTTCGCTGTAGGGCAAAAGGGTACAGGCCAGAACCGCAGGCTTTTCAGCGCCTTTGCGTTTCACAACCATTCTGGAAGACGAACACATGATCGCATCAGGTGATTTGTCGAGGATGCTCCAGCATGCAGTTGTGATTTCGGGAACTTCCACGGTTTCATCCATTTCAGGGAAAAGGACGGTCATTCCGGGATTGTTTGGATCGATATCAAAGCCATGCTCTGCGTAAAATGCGCCATAACCGGCGCGGCTGTCAGCTTCTGAGTGGCCAAAAATACTACGGCCAGCAACGGCCATACGCATGTTATTGTCTCGGAGCCACTTCATGCCTGTGACCGTCTTTTCGAACGCACCTTTGCCGCGTTCGGCATCGTGAAGTTCGGGATCGTAGTGATCAACGGAAATGCGGAAGGTGAGTTTGTTTGGGAATTCTGCATTTAGTTCCAAAAGGCCGTTTTGTACGGATTTGCGCATCATCGGTCGCATTGCATTCGTGAGGATCAGCACCTCGTGTCCTGCTTCGAGGGAGGCGCGTGTGATATCGATCATTTGCGGGTTCATAAAGGGTTCGCCGCCAGTAAACGCGATCTCTTTGATGGGCCAGGATCGTTCCGTAATCTGACCAAGATAGTCGCGCACTTCATCTGTTGTGATATAAATCAGCGCATCATTCGTTGGGCTAGATGCGATGTAGCAGTTCACGCATTCGATATTGCACAGCGTTCCGGTGTTAAACCAAAGCGTTTCAGGGTTGGTCAGCGCAACTGTGGCGCGATTTTCACCATTTGCGGTTAGGGCTGGGTCAACAAACTTACCAATGTTGGCTTGCACTAAATCTTTCATCTCGAAACGGCACCTTATCATTTGTTCTTTCGTTATTTGTGCTAGGAAGCAGGCGATTGCAAGAAAAAGACCGATTTTGTGTCGTGACATACTTGTGATTGGGCGCAAAACGCTTCATGTTTGCGCTAACAGAAAATTTGGTGGAGCAACCTAATGGTCTCACGCGTCATTCCAGTCGATGTCTTCGATCTTGTCATTTTTGGCGGGACCGGCGACTTGGCTCGTCGTAAAATTTTGCCGGGTTTATTCCGACGCTATTGTTCAGGCCAGATGCCTGCAAATGCAAGAATCATCGGAGCGGCACGTGCGGATATAGATGCCACGGCGTACCGTGCGATGGTTGCCGATGCGATCCAAGAATTCGGTGGCGGACGTTCGTGTGATGATGGCACTTTGGAGGCGTTTCTACAGCAGCTAGATTACGTGCCAATCGATGCCCGTGGTGAGGGCGGCTGGAATGAGCTTGCGGCCAAAATCAAGGACAGCGAATTTGTTCGCGCCTATTATTTCTCGGTTGCGCCAAGCCTGTTTGGTGATCTTGCAGAGCGTTTGCACCACTTTGGTTTGGCTGATGCGGACAGTCGCATCGTTGTTGAGAAACCGTTTGGCCGCGATCTTGAGACTGCAAAAGCATTAAACGCGTCTTTGGCTGAGCATTTCGACGAGAACCAAATTTATCGTATCGATCACTATTTGGGCAAAGAGACAGTTCAAAACCTGATGGCTGTACGCTTTGGTAACATGTTGTTTGAGCCGCTTTGGAACGCTCAATATGTCGACCATATCCAGATTACAGTCGCTGAAACTGTCGGTGTTGGCGGTCGGGGTGAGTATTACGATAAGTCTGGTGCAATGCGGGATATGGTTCAAAACCACCTGATGCAGTTGCTTTGTCTGATTGCGATGGAGCCACCAGCAAAGTTTGAACCAAGTGCGGTGCGTGATGAAAAGCTAAAAGTTATTCGCGCCCTTGATCCGGTTGAACCGCATCACATCGTGCGCGGTCAATACGTGACCTATGATGGCAGCCCAAATTACCGCGAAGGTGTGAACGATCCGCGTTCCAAAACCGAAAGCTACGTTGCTCTCAAGGTTGGGGTCTCTAACTGGCGTTGGGCCGGAACGCCGTTTTATATCCGTACAGGCAAGCAATTGTCGGAACGTGCCAGCGAGATTACGGTTGTGTTTAAACAACGCAATCACTCGATCTTTGAAGAGGACGAGCTGGAACACCGCAACGTGCTTTCGATCCGCTTGCAACCCAACGAGGGCATAACCCTTGGTGTGACAATTAAAGAGCCAGGCCCAGGTGGCATGCGCTTGGTAGATGTGCCGTTGGATATGAGCTTTGCGGATGCCTTGGGCGAAGAGGGCGGTGATCCGCCAGACGCCTATGAGCGCCTGATCATGGACGTGATCCGTGGCAATCAAACCCTATTTATGCGCGGCGATGAAGTCGAAGCTGCTTGGGCTTGGACCGATCCCATCATCAACGGTTGGAAAGAACGCAATGACGTTCCAAAACCATATGACGCGGGCAGTGAAGGCCCCGGCGATTCAGAACAAATGCTGGCACGCGATGGCCGCTCATGGAGACCAATTTCGTCATGAATATTCAAGAATACGCAAGCCGTGACGCGTTGATAGCAGGGGTCGCACAGGATCTGTTGGTTGATCTCAAGGCTGAGCTTGGCAAGCGCGAAAGCGTTACGTTTGTTGTGCCAGGCGGTACAACACCGGGCCCTATCTTTGACATCTTGTCCAAAGCGGACATCGATTGGAGTCGCGTACACGTGCTTTTGAGTGATGAACGTTGGGTGCCTGACGATCATGATCGCTCGAATGCAAAGCTCTTGCGTGAACGTCTTTTGGTCGCCCAAGCGAATGCTGCAAAGTTCACGCCGTTCTTTGTTGCAGATGTTGATGTTGCGCAGGCGTGTTCGGATGTGTCCACAGCCCTTGCCGCGGATCTACCCGTGGCCGTTTCAATGCTGGGGATGGGGGCTGATATGCATACTGCGTCGTTGTTTCCCAAAGCCAACGGGCTGGACGCTGCACTGAGTGCAGATGCACAAATGCTGTGCCCAATCCAAGCCGAGGGCCAAGAACAACGCGTGACCCTAAGCGCGTCAGTTTTGAATGGCGCGAGCGCGAAACACATCGTCATTTTTGGCGATGATAAACGATCCGCTTTGAATGTTGCACAAACAGCGTCGCCTCAAGAGGCACCTGTGGCAGCAGTTTTAAACGAAACGAAAGTACACTGGGCTCCGTAATGATTGATAAAATGAATGCCGCTTGGGCCGAATTGGAAGCCCAATTCGCTAAGGTCCAAGATCGTAAAATCACCGATCTTTTTGAAAGCAACCCCGATCGCGCGGCACAGTTTCAGTGCATGACTGGCGATATGATGTTGGATTTCTCTAAAACCAACATCGATCAAGCCACCAAGACGTCATTGCTGGCCTTGGCTGAAGCGGCTGACATTCCTGCGCGTCGTGATGCGATGTTTGGTGGGGCTGCGATCAACGAGACCGAAGGTCGCGCTGTTCTTCATACCGCGTTACGCAATCTGGACGGCGATGCCGTCGTTGTGGATGGAACAGACGTGATCCCTGAAGTCCGTGCAACGTTGGCACGTATGGGCGATTACGCCGAAGCCGTCCGCGGTAGTAAAATTACTGATGTGATAAATATTGGTATCGGCGGGTCTGACCTTGGCCCTGCGATGGCTGTTCGGGCGCTTAGCCCCTATCATGATGGCCCACGTGTTCATTTCGTTTCTAACGTTGATGGGGCTGATGTTTCTGATACGCTGCGCGGCCTAGATGCCAAAACCACTTTAGTGATTGTTGCGTCTAAGACCTTTGGCACAATTGAAACGATGACGAATGCGCGAACCGCGCGTGCGTGGATGCTTGAGAATGGCGGCGACCCGACTGAACAGTTTGCCGCGCTCAGTACATCAGAGGAGCGAACCCGCGACTTTGGTATTCCGGCGGAACGTGTGTTCGGCTTTGAGGACTGGGTTGGCGGACGCTATTCCATGTGGGGCCCAATTGGGTTGAGCCTAATGATTGGCATCGGGCGCGATGCGTTTCTTGCGTTTTTGCGTGGCGGTCAGGCGATGGATACCCATTTCTGTGCCGCAAAAGGTGCTGAAAACATGCCGCTTATGCACGCGCTTGTGGGCATTTGGCACAATCAAATTTGTGGCCACGCAACACGTGCAGTTTTACCCTATGATCAACGCCTTGGGCGCTTGCCGGCCTATCTTCAGCAATTGGAGATGGAGAGCAACGGTAAGAGCGTCGCGATGGATGGCTCGCAATTGCCCCGTCACAGTGGGCCAGTTGTTTGGGGTGAATCCGGAACAAACGGCCAGCACGCGTTTTATCAACTGATCCACCAAGGCACGCGCGTTGTCCCGTGTGAATTTATGATCGCCGCACAAGGGCATGAACCAGACCTTATCCACCATCATCAGCTGTTGGTGGCAAACTGTTTGGCTCAATCCGAGGCGCTGATGTGTGGGCGTTCCCTTGATGAGGCACGCGCTATCATGGCTGAAAAAGGCCTGACAGGTGATGAACTCGAACGTCAAGCCGCGCACCGTGTGTTCGCAGGCAACCGTCCATCGGTGACGTTTGTTTATCCTAAGCTTGATCCATTTGTGTTCGGTCAGATCATTGCGCTTTATGAACACCGCGTGTTTGTTGAAGGCGTGATTTTAGGTCTAAACTCTTACGATCAGTGGGGCGTTGAACTGGGCAAAGAGCTTGCCACAGCGCTCGAACCAGTTGTTGCTGGTACGCAGTCGGCAAGTGACAAAGACGGGTCAACCCGTACTCTGGTCGATTACGTACAGCGCCATCAAGCCTGAAGTTTGAGCAACAGATTTTTCGGGTTTTGACATAACGTAAAATTCCGGTTGAGCGGACAACGCTTGCCTTAGTCATTTACGCTTGGCAGTGTCTTCCTTAGGGGAGGGCGCTGCCATGCGTATGCGCCTCATTTTTATAATGGAGGTGCCGATGCTAGGCCAAATGATGACATCCGCTTTGACTATTCAGTCCTTGGTGGATCACGCCGCGAAATATCATGCTGAGACCGAAGTTTATTCTGTTAATACGGGTGGTGGTGTTGAAGAAACATCGTGGGGACAAGTTGGGGCCAATTCACACCGGTTGGGGCATGCCCTCACAAAGCTTGGCTTGGAACCACAAGCGCGCTGCGGGACAATCGCATGGAACAACCGCCGGCACCTAGAAATCTATTTTGGTGTTTCGGGGGCAGGGCTTGTTTGCCACACGATCAACCCGCGCTTGTTCCCAGAGCAATTGGTTTACATCATCAATCATGCTGACGACAAAGTGCTGTTTATCGACAGTACTTTTGTACCATTGGTCGCAGCGATCCGTGATAAGTTACCCAATCTTGAACATGTTGTATTGATGGAAGGCCGTGACGAGGCTGCAGCCGCCGCTATCGATGGTATTTTGTTTTATGATGAGCTGATTGCGGATTGCGACGCTGCATTTGAATGGCCAGACTTTGATGAGAACACGGCGTCCAGCCTTTGCTATACTTCTGGCACAACAGGAAACCCGAAGGGGGTTCTTTATTCGCACCGCTCTACCGTTTTGCATGCTTTGGCGTCTAACCTAACCGATTGTATAGGTTATTCGGCGATGGATGTTGTATTGCCAGTGGTGCCGATGTTTCACGTCAATGCATGGGGTACGCCATACGCCTGTGCGATGACTGGGGCTAAATTGGTTATGCCCGGACCGGGGCTTGATGGCGCATCACTGGTTGGGTTGATCGACAAATTTGGCGTAACAACCGCACTGGGTGTGCCAACGATATGGCTTGGCTTGCTGGGAGAGGCGAAAAAGGCTGGCTCTAAACTTACGTCGCTTAAGCGTACGGTTGTTGGCGGCTCGGCGTGTCCACCATCGATGATTGATGCGTTCCGCGACGAATACGATGTGGACACGATTCACGCTTGGGGCATGACAGAGATGTCGCCGCTTGGATCATCCAATCAACCGCTCGCGCGCCATCTCGATCTTCCGATCGAAGAACAGCGTAAACTGCGTGAAAACCAAGGTCGCCCACCTTGGGGTGTTGAACTGAAAATCGTTGATGACAATGGCGCTGACTTACCCAATGACGCGCAGGCGCAGGGTGGCTTGATGGTGCGGGGGCACTGGATTTTGGACAGCTATTTCCAGAAAACCACGGACGAAACCCTTTCCAATGGCTGGTTTGATACCGGTGACGTGGCAACACTGGACCCCAACGGCTACCTAAGTATCAAGGATCGCTCGAAGGATATTATCAAATCAGGAGGTGAGTGGATTTCATCGGTTGATCTTGAAAATATCGCGATCGCTCACCCCAAACTTGCCGACGCTGCTGTGATTGGGGCCACTCATGCCAAATGGGATGAACGCCCGATTTTGATCGCAGTTGCCGCAGAAGGGGAAACCCCAAGCGAGACAGAAATTCTCGAAATTTTTGATGGGAACATTGCCAAATGGCAAATTCCCGATTGTGTGGTGTTTACCGATGCTTTGCCGCGCAACGCCACCGGCAAGGTGCTCAAACGCAATCTTCGTGAAGAGTTTGGCAATGTCTTGATGACATAAACGATCCCCAAGAAATCACAAAAAGCGCTGCTTGAGAAAGCGGCGCCTTTTGTGCGTTTTAAAGGCCTGAAACCCTAACTTTCATCCAATATCTGCTGTCTGTCTCGCACGGCCATAACAGAGGAATAGGTGGAAACCGCATAAGGGACACCGTAGGTCATGATACACTTCAAAACAGCGACCACATCCATTGTTCCCATGATCATCCGATCACCGTGGTTGATCAAGGCAATCACTGAGCCAACAATAAGCGAGATACGTAACGCGCGTTTGCGGACACTGGTCTCCAGCGCGATTTGCCAAAATGTCGGGGCCATGGTTTGTCCTTTATTGGTTTGGCGTAGATTGGGCGTTTGGGATTTTTAATTCAATGCAAATATGATTTTCGATGGATGGTGGCGGTAGGTGAGAGTAGGAGGGCGTTTATTGATGTGATAGTTTAAATTTTAGCTGCAATTGATTGATTTAAAATTAGTTTTATACTTTTGATGGCTGGTATTCTTCGGTTGAATTGCGACGGACCTTTTTAAGATTATTTCCCATCACGCTTTATTGTAGTTCTAGATGCAGTTCAGCTTTTAACCGTCACGAAAAGCCACAGGCCTTTTCACCCAATTGATGGGAACATCAGGGATTTCAAACGATTTGGAGCGGGTAACGAGAATCGAACTCGTAACTAAAGCTTGGGAAGCTGCCGTGATACCTTTTCACCATACCCGCCTTGATTTCGGGATAGGCGATTGAGTGTATAGGGTCAAGCAGATCAGCGGTCTCGAGTTGGTTTAGACCGAACCTGCGGAAAAAAGGTGGATGGAAGCCGGAATGTAAATGCCGTCTTTTTCCTGACAAGGGGTAAACAATTCAGCGATCCGTGCCGCAATCGCTTCGACATCTGCTTGCGAGCCGTTGAAGTGGTTCAGTGCTCCAACCACCGGCCCGATTTGACAGCAAAGGGCGGCAACCTGTTTCATATCCGTGCCTGCATCCAATTTCATGTCAAATGTCTGAACGGCGACGTCTGTAAAACCCGCGTCTGTAAGTTGGGATAAAATACGCTCGTGATCTTCAAACGCAAAGGGACCGGGCAGAGTGCGGTCCGTTTTTGGCATTGCTCCCAATCGTTCTTTTGCCGCGCGGGCAGGGTACATAAACCAAGGGTTGTCTTGTGCAAGCCCCCAAGCGGCCATTACGATCCTGCCATTGGGTTTAAGGCTCGATCTGATGTTTCTAAACGCGCTGACGGTGTCTTCAAAGAACATGACGCCGAAGCGGGAAATCATTACATCAAAGCTGTTCGGTTCAAAGGGGTGGGTTTGTGCGTCTGCCAGCAACCATCTGGTATTGTTGCGGTTTACAGTTGACGCGCCATGGTTCAGCAAGGTCTCTGAAATATCTGCACCCGTGCAATGCCCCATTGGGCCAACCAATTGGGCGGCACGTGATGTGCTGGTGCCCGCACCACATCCGATATCAAGCACTGCTTCACCAGACTTTAGATTTGCGTGACTGAGCACCAATTGCAAAATCGGATCGAAAAGCCTGTCCATATCAGCTTGATAGTCGATCCACTGTTGGCCCACTTGTTCAGACCAAAACTCTTTTTGCGCTTGGTTTATGCTCATTTTATGTCCTCAGCCGCGGCGGCGTCTACGGCGTCCGCCACCTTCTTTATCGCCACCACCGGTATTGAATGTCACGTCAGGGATAGTCACGATTGAGTTAAGGATGGGGAAAGGATCCACTGAATTCGGGATTGCAGAGGCATTGACGAAGTGCTCTTGGAAGCGTGGTTCGATCGCTGTTTCGATCTTGTGGATCGCGCGGACTGTTTCTTCGATCTCGCCACGTGCATCGCGATTAAGTAGGGCGATCCGCGCACCAGTACCAGCAGCATTGCCCGCTGACGTGACCTTGTCCAAAGGCGCGTCGGGGATCATGCCCAACACCATGGCATGCTTAGGTGATATATGTGCGCCAAATGCGCCAGCCAAGACCACGCGATCAACAGTGTCCACGTTAAATTTATCCATCAAAAGACGTGCCCCAGAATAAAGAGCGGCTTTGGCCATTTGGATTTCGCGGATGTCACGGTTGGTGACTGTGATCAATGGCCCTCCAGAGGCGCTTGCGTCATAGACAAGGTAGGAATAGGTGCGCCCGTCAAGAAAGCAGCGATCCGACCCGGTTTGTTCAGGTGCGCCAATCAAGCCCGGCCCATCGACGATACCCGCAAGGCGCATTTCTGCGACCATCTCGATAATGCCGGAGCCGCAGATACCTGTCACGCCAGAACCTGCAATCGCTTCGTCAAAGCCGTCCTCATTGGACCAGATATCTGATCCAATAACACGAAAGCGGGGTTCTTTGGTGATCGGGTCAATTTCAACCCGCTCGATTGCCCCCGGTGCTGCGCGTTGGCCAGAGCTGATTTGTGCGCCCTCAAACGCAGGGCCCGTTGGAGATGAGCATGCCAAGACCTTTTCTTTGTTCCCAAGTAGGATTTCGGCGTTGGTGCCGACATCGACAACCAAAACAAGGTCTTCGGATTTATCCGGAGCCTCTGACAGTGCCACCGCTGCGGCGTCAGCGCCAACGTGGCCAGCAATGCAGGGCAACAGGTAGACGCGGGCAGAGGGGTGGATGTTAAGATCAAGGTCATCTGCGCGCAGACGCAAGGAATCTGATGTGGTCAAAGCGAAAGGCGCTTGGCCCAATTCAAAGGGGTCAATCCCAAGGAACAGGTGGTGCATGACGGGATTGCAGACAAAAACCGCATCTACGATGAGGGCCTTGTCGATTTCTGCCTCGATGCTCACTTGGGTGAACAGTGCGTTCATACCCTCGCGTACCGCCGTTGTCATCTCAGCGGCGCCATTGGCGTTCATCATCGAATAGCTAACACGGCTCATCAAATCCTCACCAAAGCGGATTTGCGGGTT
>JALZUL010000224.1 GCA_023301665.1 Ascidiaceihabitans sp. | reverse complement strand
GTGCTTATGTTGACCGAAGTCGATTACCGCACCGGCTACAAGCATGACATGGCCAAAATAATCGCCAAAGCTCATTCTGTTGGCGCAATTGTGGTTTGGGATCTGGCCCATTCCGTAGGTGCCATTCCTGTCGACGTGATCGCAGCTGACGCCGACTTTGCCGTTGGATGCACCTATAAATTCTTAAACGGTGGCCCCGGTGCCCCTGCCTTCATTTATGTCGCGGAACGTTTGCACAACCATGTTGAACCCGCGCTCGCAGGTTGGCACGGACATGCCGCACCTTTTGCTTTCGATCTGTCCTATCGTCCGGCTGAAAACATCGAACGGTTGCGGATCGGCACGCCATCGATTGCCGCGTTTAGCCTGCTCACAGCAGCTCTTGATATCTGGGACGAGGTCGACATGAACGACCTGCGCACCCGTTCGATTGAGTTGTGTGAATTGTTCATCTCCGAGGTCGAAAAACGCTGCGAAGGTGTCACCTTAGCCAGCCCTCGTGATCCATATCAACGCGGCAGCCATGTCTCGTTCGAATTTGAATATGGCTTTGCCTGTATGCAGGCTCTTATCGCTGAAAAAGTGATCGGTGACTTTCGTGCCCCCAACATCATGCGCTTTGGTATCGCGCCGTTATTCAACGACGAGAAAGACATCATGCGCGCCGTTGATAAGCTAGAGGCCGTTTTGAAAAACGAAACCTGGAAAGAAGACCGCTTCCAACACCGTGGCCTAGTGACCTAAAGACCAAGCAGTGCGCGGGCCTGCAACGGCGTCGCCACAGGGCGCTCATACCGCCCGCACAAGTCCGCCGCACGCGCAATCAATGCCGCGTTTGATGGGGCAAGAGTGTCGCGATCTAGGCGTACGTTGTCTTCAAGACCCGCACGGGTGTGTCCACCAGCTGCAATTGCCCATTCATTGACGACAATCTGATTGGGGCCAACGCCAGCCGCACACCACGGCGCATCAGGCGCGCGGTCGGCCATCGTCTTTACATAAAAATCAAATACAGCTTTATCGGCAGGCATCGCATTTTTAACGCCCATCACGAATTGCACATAAAGCTTGTTGTGGATCAAACCCGCCTTATCCATCTCAATGGCCGTCAAGATATGGCTCAAATCAAAGGCTTCGATTTCAGGCATAACCTGATGCTCGCGCATTTCCGAAGCAAGCCATGTGATCAGCTCTGGCGGGTTCTCATAAACGCGCGTCGGGAAATTGTTAGACCCCACAGAGAACGATGCCATGTCAGGGCGCAAAGGCAACATGCCACCACGCTCTTGCCCAGCGCCAGATCGGCCACCGGTAGAGAACTGAATAATCACGTCAGGGCAATGCTTGAGCAACCCTTCCTGCAAGGCTGCGAATTTATCAGGATCGCTGCTAGGGCTTTCATCGTCATTACGCACGTGCGCGTGGATGATGCTTGCACCGGCTTCAAAGGCCGCGTGGCTGCTTTCAATTTGTTCCGAAACGCTGATCGGCACCGCTGGATTGGCCGATTTCGTTGGCACAGACCCCGTGATCGCACAGCACAAAATACAAGGTTTTCCAGTAATTTCTGCCATCACACACCACTCCAATTGGGTCCATGCTTATGCCCAAACAATCTCACAGACTTCGCTATTTCGTCCTTGGCTCGGGCACCTCAACAGGTCCCCCTTTTTCCGCCCAAGTTGAGAAACCATCTTTCAAATGTGCCGCCTCAAACCCCATATCTTGCAGGGTTGCCGTGGTAATGGCTGAACGCCACCCAGATGCACAATGAAAGACAAACGTCTTATCCTCACCAAAGATCGGTTTGAAATAAGGGCTATCAGGATCCACCCAAAACTCGATCATCCCACGCGGAGCATGAAAACTGCCTGGGATATGCCCGCGCTGACGTTCGCGCACATCGCGGATATCGACAATCACCACATCAGGGTCATCCAGCATCGCAATCAGATCAGACGTTTCGATCTCCTTGATCCGTGCACGGGCAAAGGCCACCATCTCAGCGGCCGAAACCTTTAGCTTTGTCATGCGATATCCTCCCAAATACCCTAAATGAATGACATCAACTGTTCGGGAAATCTATTGTTTTATAGGAACAGGGATCATTATCCAAAGCAGCTAACGCGCCGCGTCCATCAAACCTGCCACATCCACATGCGCCTCAACGTGATCCGCCAAATCATCCAGCGCCTGTTCCACCCCTGCGCTGTAGCCCGTGCCAGACGCCTCTACGCCCAAACCTTGCAAAAATGCCGCTCGCCACGCGTCATCCGCAAACATCCCATGCAGATAACTGCCCATCACACGACCATCCAAAGATTGCGCGCCCTCAGGCTGATCATCCACAAAAGCAAATGGGCGCTGAGTATCCCGCCCTTCAGTGCGCCCGATGTGGATTTCATAGCCCTGAAACGATAGATCCGTACCCGCATGTACCGCATCCACCAAAGTAAGACGCTTATCACCCGTCATCTGCGTCACGACATCCAGCAGACCCAGCCCAGCGCTATCGCCTGCAGGCCCTTCGATCCCGTCAGGGTCACTGATCGTTTTCCCCAACATCTGATAACCACCACAAATGCCCAAGACATGGCCGCCCCGTCGATGATGCGCGACAAGGTCAATATCCCACCCCTGCGCCCGCAAAAACGCCAGATCACCACGGGTCGATTTACTGCCCGGTATGATCACCAGATCGGCATCAGCGGGAATAACCTCGCCCGCTTTTAACATGACCAACGACACATTCGGCTCTTGCGCCAGCGGATCCATGTCATCGAAATTCGCAATCCGCGACAACGCGAGGCACACAACCTTAAACACACCGTCTTGCGGACCAGAGCGAATATCAAGCGCATCTTCCGCAGGCAAACGCCACGCATCCCCAAACCACGGCACAACGCCAAAACCACGCCAACCGGTGTGGTCCGTGATCATCTGATAACCATCGTCAAACAAGCTCGGGTCACCACGGAATTTATTGATCATAAAGCCCGCAACACGGGCATTGTCGCCTGCGTCCATCACCGCTTGCGTACCAACAACTTGGGCAATCACGCCGCCCCGATCAATGTCACCACACAAGATCACCGGCACATCCGCGGCCTCGGCAAAGCCCATGTTGGCAATGTCACCGCTGCGCAAATTAACCTCCGCAGGGCTGCCCGCCCCCTCAACAATCACCAGATCATATTGAGATTTCAAACGCTCAAAACTGTCGAGTACCGAGGCCATCAACGTCGGCTTCAACTTAGCATATTCCCGCGCCTTCACCGTCGCGATGCGCTTGCCTTGAACGATCACCTGAGACCCCACTTCGGACTCAGGCTTGAGCAAAACAGGATTCATATCGGTGTGCGGCGCGAGCCCACAGGCCAAAGCCTGCAACGCCTGCGCCCGCCCGATCTCGCCCCCATCCGCCGTCACGGCAGCATTGTTCGACATATTCTGCGGCTTGAACGGTGCCACCGACAAACCCCGCCGCTTCGCCGCACGGCACAGACCCGCGACCAACATCGACTTCCCGACATTAGAGCCGGTGCCTTGGATCATGATGGCTTTCATTGTAAATACTTCATTAAGTCGTTTCGAATATGATGACTGAACTTCATATAGTCATGCAATTAA
>JALZUL010000223.1 GCA_023301665.1 Ascidiaceihabitans sp. | reverse complement strand
TTTGCTTTTGCTTTTTCAGCGGCGGTTTTTTGGGCTGAACCATTTGCAAAGATTGCTGTTCGGTAACTTGCGCCACGGTCACAGAACTGCCCTCCGGCATCGGTTGGGTCAATTGAACGGAAGAACTTTGCCAACAATTCATCACGCGAAACGATATCTGGATCAAAGGTGATTTGAACCGCTTCGTAATGGCCGGTACCGCCTGCTGTAACTTGTTTATAGGTCGGATTGGCCGCGCTACCGCCGGCAAAGCCTGAAACAGCTTCCTTTACGCCTTTTACGCTTTCAAAGTCAGATTCGACACACCAGAAGCACCCCCCAGCGACAGTAAGTGTTTCACTACCTGCTTGGGCGATATTAGACTGAGCGAATAGGCTTAATACAGCGGTTAACGCGATAGCTGTGGATTTGACAGAACTTGTAAAATTCATTTTGATCTCCTTTGTTACTAAAATTGGGGATAGGCTGGTAATTAACAAGTCACAGGACCGCGATGTCACGTGGAGGTGAGAGTGGTTACAAATTGTGATGTTTTAGGTGCACGGTTTGTAAGTGATTAGGATTGAGAAATGATAGATAGCCCCAAACGAATAGCAATGTGGTCAGGACCACGCAATTTGTCGACGGCCTTAATGTATAGCTTTGCGAGCCGTAGAGATTGCCATGTCATAGATGAACCATTCTACGCGGCATATCTTGCGAAGACTGGGATTGTTCATCCTATGCAAGACCAGATTTTGGCATCCCAATCCCAATGTGGTGAAGAAGTTTCTGATCAATTGATGACTGCCGTTGATGGACCCATCTTTTATCAGAAACATATGACACAGCATATGATTGCACAGATGCCACGTGAATGGATGGCTGACGTTGTGAATGTATTCTTGATTCGCCACCCAATTCGGGTTGTCGCGAGCTATGCTAAAAAGCGTGAAGGACCATGTCTGCACGATCTTGGATTTGAACAACAAGCTCAGCTTTTCGATTATGCCACAGAACTGGGGCAATCGCCTATCGTCATCGACTCGTTCGATATTCGTAAAAACCCCGAAAAGATGATGCGCAAGTTATGTGAGGCTTTGGGCATTCCTTGGGATGCAGGCATGTTGCGCTGGAATAAGGGAGGGCATGCAAGTGACGGCGTTTGGGCAGAGCACTGGTATGGGGCTGTGCATGCTTCAACTGGTTTTGCACAAGCCGAAGGCCAATTGCCCAAGTTAGACACAGAATATAGAAAAGTCGCCGCGCAAGCCATGCCATTTTACGACAGGCTTGCGCGGCTAAAGATATAGGTTACTTCAGGCGGCGATCTCGCGCTGCCAAAAGCTTGAGGCGCAATGCATTCAACTGAATAAAACCAGCCGCATCTTTTTGGTCGTAAGCGCCTGCATCATCTTCAAACGTCACGTGCGCTTCAGAATAAAGTGAGTGATCAGACCACCGACCAACTGTACGGGCGAGACCCTTGTAAAGCTTTAGACGTACGGTGCCTGTTACGTGCTCTTGGCTCTTATCGATCATTGCTTGCAGCATTTCGCGCTCTGGGCTGAACCAGAAACCGTTATAGATAAGTTCGGCATATTTTGGCATTAGTTCATCTTTCAAGTGTGCTGCGCCACGATCCAATGTGATGGATTCAATTCCGCGGTGAGCTTCAAGAAGAACGGTGCCACCTGGGGTTTCGTAAATCCCACGTGATTTCATACCAACAAAACGACCCTCTACCAGATCAAGACGGCCGATGCCGTGTTTGCCCCCAAGTTCGTTCAATTTGGTTAAAACGGTTGCTGGAGACATCGCCTCGCCGTTGATAGATACCGCGTCGCCTTTTTCAAACCCGATCTCGATAAATTCTGGTTCGTCTGGTGCATTCTCAGGGGCCACAGTGCGTTGGTATACGTATTCTGGCGCATCTACTGCTGGATCCTCAAGAACTTTACCCTCGGATGATGTGTGCAAAAGGTTTGCATCGACACTAAAAGGTGCCTCGCCGCGTTTGTCTTTCGCGATTGGGATTTGGTTCTGTTCTGCAAAGTCGATCAATTTGGTACGGCTGGACAAGTCCCATTCGCGCCATGGTGCGATAACTTTGATGTCTGGGTTCAATGCATAAGCGGCCAATTCAAAGCGAACTTGGTCGTTACCTTTGCCGGTCGCTCCGTGCGCGATTGCGTCTGCGCCTTCGGCTTCAGCAATTTCAACCAAACGTTTTGAAATAAGTGGGCGTGCGATTGATGTGCCAAGAAGGTAGAGCCCTTCATAAACGGCATTTGCACGGAACATTGGGAAAACGAAATCACGAACAAATTCTTCGCGAACGTCTTCGATATGAATGGATGTGGCACCCATCAGTTCGGCTTTTGCGCGAGCTGGTTCAAGCTCTTCACCTTGGCCAAGATCAGCAGTAAAGGTGACAACCTCGCAACCGTATTCGGTTTGCAACCATTTCAGGATGATCGAGGTATCAAGGCCACCTGAGTAGGCGAGAACAACTTTTTTAGGCGCGGACATCTTAACATTTCCTTTGTCAGGTTCGGCGGTATTTGGCAGCGGCGATAACGGATTTTACATCCCTAGACAAGATGGAGGGCAGGCGTTGACCCTTAGGAGGTGGATGCTTAGGTCTAAATGAGAGTTTTGTTCAGGATTGTTTCATGACCCAAGATCCTTTTGTGACCGCGGCGCAAAGTGCTACCTATGAGATGCGCAAGGTTTTTAGCCCGACACCATTGCTTCGCAGCGATCTGTTATCGCAGCGGTTTGACGCGGATATTTGGCTGAAACGTGAAGACCTTAGCCCTGTTCGCTCCTATAAATTGCGAGGGGCATTTAATGCGATGCGCAAGGTCATTATGTCACATGACACCTTTGTTTGTGCGAGTGCAGGCAACCACGCTCAGGGTGTGGCGTTCATGTGTCGCCACTTTGGAGTGAAAGGTGTGATTTTTATGCCGGTTACTACCCCGGAGCAGAAAGTCATGAAGACACAGATGTTTGGTGGTGAGTATGTCGAAATCAAAATGGTTGGCGATTATTTTGATGAAACGCTTCGTGCTTCGCAAGAATATTGTGACGCGCAAGGGGCATATTTCCTATCACCCTTTGATGATGAGGACGTCATTGAGGGCCAGGCAAGCGTTGCTGTCGAGATTGCAGACCAATTGGGACGTTCGCCCGACCATATTGTTTTGCCTGTTGGAGGGGGTGGATTGTCGGCCGGAACGTATAGTTTTTTTGGTGACCAATGCACCTATACGTTTGTTGAGCCGAAGGGAGCCCAAAGCCTAAAAATGGCCATCCAAGCGAATGCGCCCGTGACGGTTCCTGAGGTCGATACATTTGTAGATGGAGCAGCAGTTGCACGCATAGGTGAACGTACGTTTAAGCGCTTGAGTACAGTTAACAGTTCCGACGTACTAAATCTGGACGAGGATCGTATTTGCAACACAATTTTGGAAATGCTGAATGTTGAGGGGGTCGTTTTAGAACCCGCTGGGGCGATGTCTATTGAAATATTGAGCGAGATATCAGAGCAGATCAAAGGTAAGACTGTTGTCTGTGTTGCTTCAGGAGGAAACTTTGACTTTGAGCGGTTGCCTGAGGTTAAAGAGCGCGCGCAAAGGTATTCGGGTTTGAAAAAGTACTTCATTTTGCGTCTTCCGCAGCGACCGGGAGCCTTGAAGGATTTCCTTAATATTTTGGGGCCAGACGATAATATTGCGCGGTTTGAATATTTAAAAAAGTCAGCTCGAAATTTCGGATCGGTCTTGATTGGAATCGAAACGACTGATCCTATGAACTTTAACCTAATGTTCGATCGAATTGAGGATGCCGGATTTGCTTTCACGGACATCACAAATGATGAATCTTTAACGCAGTTTGTTGTTTAGTGACAGGTTAGAATGCGTTCGAAACCTTCGACAAAAATGCTGCTTTCGAGGAATCAAAGCTAG
>JALZUL010000222.1 GCA_023301665.1 Ascidiaceihabitans sp. | reverse complement strand
TATATATATATATATGGCTTTATCTAATGTGTCACTTGCTGGGTATCCATTTGACTAAAGACGCTACCGCACTCCAACCTTATGATCTATTCATTCGGTTCTCTTTGCCACGAAATACCGGGGGAGAAAATGGGATAAATGATGTGGTCAAACGATATGTTTACCTTGTCTGCAATAACAAGTGAAATCCAAGGAGGGGGAAAATGTTTTTCGCGTTCGGGTCGAAAGGAGACCGCCTTGCGAGATGCCTCCATTTTGCTTCATAACAGAGCATATTGTCAATGTTCAAAATGGAGAGCCGTGCACTTTTCTATTTTGGTTTAATTCTTATTTTAATTATTAAAGTTTGACAACATATATAAAGCATATTTATAATTTGTAAGTAGTGCTATCTTAGCATCTTTTTTCTCCCCTTTGATCTAAAACGCCTAATGTTTGAATAACCGATAAAGCGATGATCGTTATAATAGAAAGCTTAGCGAGTTTAGCTAATGCAGTCACTGTCGTCGTATCCTTTGCATCATCTTCAACAAAGGTATGTTCCGTTTTATAAACTAATCGCCAAACGATCCAACCGACGCCCGTTGACCTGACGGGTGGACCTGCTAAACCGCACTCGACCCGATTTAGGACGAAATTGATGAACCTGTTTGCCGATATCCGCACCCAAGTGATTGCTGACCTCAACGCCATGGTTGAGGCAGGGCAACTGCCTGCTGGCTTGAATTTTGACAATGTAACCGTAGAGCCGCCACGCGACGCGAGCCACGGGGATATGGCAACAAACGCAGCGATGGTTTTGGCCAAACCTGCGGGTCTAAAGCCACGTGATATCGCAGACGCATTGGCCGCACGTCTGTCCGCGGACGATCGTATCACCGCAGCTGAGGTGGCAGGCCCAGGCTTTTTGAACCTGCGTTTGTCTGCCTCTTTGTGGCAGGGCGTGATTGCGTCCGTTCTGACATCAGGTACCAATTTTGGCCGCTCAACGCTGGGGCAAAGCAAAAAGGTAAACGTTGAATACGTCAGCGCGAACCCAACAGGGCCTTTGCACGTTGGTCACACCCGTGGCGCGGTCTTTGGTGATGCGCTTGCGTCTTTGCTTGATTTCGCCGGTTTTGACGTCACACGTGAATACTACATCAACGACGGCGGCGCACAGGTCGATGTTTTGGCGCGCTCTGTCTATTTGCGCTATCTTGAGGCCCACGGCCAAGAGGTTGCATTCGAAGACGGCACATACCCCGGTGATTATCTGGTCGAGGTCGGCGAGGCGCTCAAAGCCAAAGTGGGCGACGCTTACGTTGGCAAAGGTGAAGACGTCTGGCTGACTGAGATCCGCGAATACGCGACTGAGGCAATGATGGACCTGATCCGGTCTGATCTGGCCCAGTTGGGGATCAAAATGGACCGGTTCTTTTCTGAGAAATCGCTTTACGGCTCCGGCTTGATTGAGCAATCGATCAAAGCGCTCGAAGACAAGGGGCTGATCTATGAGGGTGTCCTTGAGCCACCAAAAGGCAAAAAGCCTGATGATTGGGAGCCGCGTGAGCAAACGCTGTTTAAATCAACAGAACACGGCGATGACGTGGATCGCCCAGTTAAGAAATCTGACGGCGCGTGGACCTATTTCGCCCCTGATATTGCCTATCACTTTGACAAGGTCGAGCGTGGCTATGACCAGCTGATCGACATCTTTGGCGCGGATCACGGCGGCTATGTCAAACGGATGAAGGCGGCTGTATCAGCGCTTTCTGGTGGCACTGTGCCGCTGGATATCAAGCTGACCCAATTGGTGAAACTGTTCAAAAACGGTGAGCCCTTCAAAATGTCCAAACGGGCAGGGACCTTTGTGACCCTGCGCGATGTTGTGGATCAAGTTGGCCCAGACGTGACGCGTTTTGTGATGCTGACACGCAAAAACGATGCGCCGCTTGATTTTGATTTTGACAAGGTGCTTGAGCAAAGCCGCGACAATCCGGTGTTCTATGTGCAATACGCTCATGCGCGGGTGAACTCGGTTTTGCGTAAAGCTGTTGATGCGGGTGTAAAAGTCGATGATGCGACCTTGGCCAAGGCTGACCTGTCTTTGGTCAACCACGAGGCCGAGCTTGCTTTGGCTGGTAAGCTGGCGGAATGGCCACGTCTGGTGGAAACCGCTGCAAAGGCAAATGAACCTCACCGGATCGCCTTCTACTTGTATGAACTCGCAGGTGAATTCCATGGATTGTGGAACCGTGGCAAAGAATTGCCGGAATTGCGTTTCTTGCAGGATGACGAAGCGACATCTCACGCAAAAATTGCCCTCGCACGTGCGGCGGCGGTTGTAATAGCTGCTGGCCTTGGTATTCTAGGTGTAGAGCCAGCCGAAGAGATGCGTTAAAAATAACCGCCTCGGCTGAACAGGCATAATTCAGTAGACCCCACGGGCAATGTACCCAAGCGGGCAACGAGGCAAGAATGGCAAACGTACCTTATACCCATGGCATGGGTGCTCCTGGCTATGCAGCTGCGAGCAGTCAAGCATCAGCGGGCAATCAGAACTCATTGAAAAACCTGACGAATTTTGCAGCGGCCGGTCTTTCTGTCGCGCTGATCGTTGGCGTTGGTATTTGGGGGTACAAGCTGATGGTGCGGGATGTGACGGGATTGCCTGTCGTACAAGCCGCCAAAGGCGATATGCGGGTCGCACCGGAAAACCCCGGTGGGCAGCTTGCGCAAAACCAAGGGTTGTCTGTCAATGAAGTGGCCGGCATCGGCGGCGCGGGTGCGCCAGCTGATACGCTTGTTCTGGCCCCGAAACCTGTTGCCTTGGCTTCAGAAGATACGCCAGTTTTGAGCGAAGTGGTTGCACCTGTGCAACAGCCTGCGCCACTGGTTTTCGATACATCAACACAAGAAGACGTCGCCAACGTCGATGCAACAACACATGACAACAGCGTCGAAGATCTGCTGCGCCAATTGCGCGGGGCTGATGAAACCGGTTCTACAATCAACTCTATCAGCGGCGCAAAAGT